>JADGCR010000428.1 GCA_015228895.1 Magnetococcales bacterium | reverse complement strand
GTGGTCATGCGGTTGGAGATGGCCAACCCCGCCGCGTCGTCCCGGGCCGAGTTGATGCGCAACCCCGAAGCCAGGCGCGCAAAAGTCTTGCCCAACTGCAGCGTCGAACTGTTCAAGTGCCGCTGGGCGTTCAGTGAAGCAACGTTTGTATTGATAAAAAGTGGCATCGTCCCATCCTCTTTCGTCTATTCGGGGATCACCGCCCCGAATCCGCTGTTCCCGGGTTCCCTGGAGCCCTTGCTCCGGAACCGCTATTTCCGATCCCGCAAGGCGCCATGGCACCCCGATTCCCTACTGATGCCCCTGATCATCTTATCGGCCTCCCGCCACGCGAGTTGAGCGTTTTTCCGGGGTGATTCGGGCTCCTCCCGCCGGGCGTTGCTGCGCCACGGTACGGCGCATCTCCTCGGGAATGAGGGGCTGCCGGGGCGAGTAAGCCTTGACCAGAATCTGCTTGCCCAGACGGTTGGCCACATTGACCACCACGGGCCCCGCCAGATTGGTGCGCATCTCTTCGGGACGCCCCTCGGGGATGGTCACCAGGCTGAAAACCTCCACATCCTCGCTACGCTCCAGGGCCAGATCGGCGGCGTCATCGTCCTGAATCACGAACTCCAGGTCGTTGAAGAAGTCGAACGGGTTGATCACGATGAAGGCGATCGCCGGTTCGTCCACCGACTGCAACCAGAAGAAGGAGGAGTCGTCGCTGTACGGAAAGAGCAGAAATCGCCGGCTCAGCGGAAAGCCCAGCAAACCTTCGTTGAGTTGAATGACTTCGCCCGCTTCGAATTCCAACGTGCCAAAGCGCGTCCCTTGAATCTCCATTTCCAGTCTCCGCCCCGGTAGTTTTTCCTGCTTATTTAATAAAATCGAGCAACGAGGTATTGAGCACCTCGCGTTGTGTGACAGACATGAACTGCATGGCCTGGGTGGCCTGTTCCAGGCGGCTCATCACCTCGAAGGAGTCGATACCCACGTTGGCGGTTGCGGCCTCCTGCAAGGACTCCTGCTCCTGTGCGAAGGTGGCCCCCATGGCTTCCAACTGCGCCCCCCGGGTGCCGGTGACGCCCTGCATATTGGAAACCTGGCCCAGGGCGCTTTGCAACTTGGGCAACCAGGCCCGCACCTCGTCCGGGTCCATGCGTTGCAGCGCGCCGCGCAAGCCCGCGAAAACCTCGAAGACGTTGGCGCCGTTGCTGAGATCGGTACTCCCTTCCATCAACTGGGCCCCGGTGACGTTGCCGGGCACCTTTTGACCGGTGGCGATCTTCACCTCCCGATCGGAACTGCCCCCCTGGTATTCCGGCACCACCTGGAAGTGGAAGGCCTGTTTGTCGGTCATGACGGCGCCGGCGGCGACCGAAAAAGAGATCCCGTTGCCCAGATTCAGGGTTTGCGCCCCGCCGGTGGCGGCCACGGAGGTCAGCGAGGCGCCGTTGACGCTGAGGCGGAACTCGGGCGCGGCCAGCGCGGCGCCGGTGTCGTCCGTGGTGCGATAGGTCACCATCACGCTGCTGGGCACCGCCGCGTCGGAACCGGTCACACCGGCGGAGAAGTCGGCGCCCGCATCGGCGAAACCTCCCGTCGGCCCGGTGCGCTGCACGATACCGGTGGTGCGCAGATTGGTCAGATCGAAGGGATTGCCGGTGCGCCCGCCACCGAACAGAGGCACACCGTCCATCTCCGTGTTCATGCCGGCCAGGGTATCCTGAAACCAGGCCATGGCCTTTTCCGCCTGAGCCCGCAGTACATCCGGCTGCCCGCCCTGATAGCTGTTGCCCAATTGCATCACCAGATCATGAGCCTCCTGCAGGCGATCGTGCAGATTGGTGATCTGGTCCTCCGCCATGCCCATGCGTTCCTGAGCCCGCCGCGTGGTCTCCGTCAGACTCTTCACCTCCGCCAGATTGGAGGTGAACACCCCCTGACGGAAGGTGGCGGTCGGATCGTCGGAAGGCTTGTTGACCCGGTTGCCGGACAGAGTCTTCTCCTGCGTCTTCAGCACCTCCTGGTACTTGCGCTGCAGGGCATCCGCTCCGTTGCGGAACATCAACGATTGCGTCACACGCATCTCTCTTCTCCTTGCCTTCCCGGTGCGACCGGTTACACCATCTGAATCAGGGTCTCGAACAGGTTGTCCGCCGTCGAAACCATCTTGCTGGAGGCCTGAAAGGCCCTCTGGAACTTGATCATATCCGTCATCTCCTCTTCAAGGGAGACACCGGAGACCGAATCCCGCAAGTCCCGCATGAAGCCCTGGGACGACTGAATGCTGGTCATCTCCGCCTGATTGCGCGACTGTTCCGAACCCAGGTTACCCGCTATGGTACCATAGTGGGAGATCAATGTGGCACTCTCCCCGAACAGGGTGAACTGTCGGGGCGCAGGTCCCCCCGCCGCCTGGGCCCCTCGTTA
>JADGCR010000427.1 GCA_015228895.1 Magnetococcales bacterium | reverse complement strand
GATTCCGGGGCGATACCAGCGCATGAGGGCCTCCACCCCCACCAACTCCCCGCTGAACGTATCCATTTGCGGCTGATAGTGCAACTGGAACTCCCCCCGCTCCAGGGCGGCGCGCAGGCTGGTCTCCAGCAGCATGCGCGCCATGGCGTGGATGTTCATCTCGTTGCGGTAGAACTGAAAATTGTTGCGGCCCTGCTCCTTGGCGTGATAAAGGGCCGCATCCACGTTTTTCATCAGGGTCTTGACGTCCGCGCCGTCGATTGGGTAGACGCCGATACCGATGCTGGCTCCCACGAACAGTTCCACTTCATGCAACACGAAGGGCACCCGCAGGGCATCCAGCACCGTATGCACGAACTGGGTCACGGACTGGGCATGCTCGTTTTTGGCCAGGATCACCCCGAATTCGTCCCCGCCCAGACGGCCCATGCCGCCCCGGCTGCCCAGAAGACCGGCCAGGCGACGGCTCACCTCCAGGATGAGCGTGTCCCCCACGTCGTGCCCCATGGTCTCGTTGACCACCTTGAAGCGGTCCAGATCCATCTGCAACACCCACACCTCGCCACCCGCCTCCCGGGCCTCGCTCAGGGCGATCTGGAGCCATTCGTGGAACAGGTGCCGGTTGGGCAGGCCGGTCAAGGCGTCATGGCCGGTCACATAAAGGAGGTTCTCCTCGGACTCCCGCAGGGCGGTGAGGTCCGAGAAAACCGAAATGTAGTGCTCCACCCGTCCCACCGGATCGGTGATGGCGGAGATGTTGGCCCACTGGGGATAGACCGAGCCATCCTTGCGGCGGTTGTAAAACTCCCCCTGCCAGTGGCCCGTCTCCATGAGGGTTTGCCAGAAGCGGGCATAGAAGTCGTCGCCGTGCTGGCCCGACTTGAGCAGGCTCATGTTGCGGCCCATCACCTCGTGGGACTCGAAGCCGGTGATGCGGGTGAAGGCGGGATTGACCGACTGGATCACCGCATAGGGATCGGTCACCGCGATCCCCTCGCTGGTGTTGTCGAACACCCGGGCGGCCAGGGAGAGGCGACGTTCCGCCTCGATGTTGCGCAGCAGGTAGAAAACCCGGTTGCGCAGGATGGCCCAGTGGATCGGCTTGGTGATGAAATCGGCGGCCCCGCTCTCAAAAGCGCGGTCCACCGAGTCGTCGTCGTTGAGGCCGGTGATCATCAACACCGGAATGTGCCGGGCATCCGGACGCGCCTTCATGCGTCGGCACGCCTCGAAGCCGTCCATGACCGGCATTTTGGCGTCCATCAGCACCACGTCCGGCAGACCCTGGTCGAACGCCTCGTTGGCCAGCGCGCCGTTGGCGTACCCCAACGCCACATAGCCCAATTTTTCCAGAAAACGGCAGAGCATGATCCGGGTGACCGGATCGTCATCCACCACGAAAAAGATCGGCTTCCGTACCATTTGCACTGCGTTTACCGATCCTTGCGCATTACAGTTCGATCAATTCGGCGGCGCAGGCGGCATCGTCGTAGACCATCGCCGTGGCGCGCTGCCGGAAACCATGGCTGGTGCCGGGATTGAGCACCAGGGTATTCCCCTCCATCCGGTTCACCGGCTTGTGGGTGTGGCCGGTCACCACCACCCGGTAGTTGCCGGAGAGGGTCATGGAGACCCAGAACGGCGCATAGGTGCCGTGATAGAGCGCGATGCGCCCGTTGCCGGAAGGGGCGTCCAACTCCGCGAAATCGCTGTTCAACTGCCCGCCGATCTTCTCGGCCGCCTTGAGCAGCCCCACCTTTTCGCCGTCGTTGTTGCCGTACACGGCGGTCAGCCGGAACCCCTGCATGGCCAGCACCATGGGGGGCGACACGATGTCCCCGGCGTGCAGGATCCACTCCACGCCCCGCTCACGAAAGATCGCCAGCGCCCGTTCCAGGTGCTCCAGGTGATCGTGGCTGTCGGCGAGCAGTCCGAATTTCATCGTACCACGCCTCGGATCCGATTCATGGCGAAACACATTCCATCTTCTCCGGCAATTTTAACCACTTCTCCAAAGTCTTGAACAGACGGCAGGCCCATGGTGCCTGTTGAGAAACGCGATGAGGATTCAAATGTTCAAGAATGAAAAAAGCGTGCCCTCCCTTACTGTAACCCCCTCGCTTTGTATGTCGGGCCGCCTGCGCCAAACCGTTCAACACATCCTCCTTCCTGGCGTTCTCGATGGGCCGGGTGGCGGGCAGGGATGCGGCATGAAATCCCTTGTTATAAAATTTGGCCAGTTTCTCTCGTTCAGCCAGAAACCAGTTTTCCATGCATTGGACCATCAGGTGAACCTGCTCCTCAGTCGCCCCGACTGGCCTCTCCCACCTGTCACAATTCTTCAGATGCGTCCACGGAGAGATGCCCGGTGCCACTTCCGCCTCGCTGTCCACCAGCAGCAGAGGGCGTTCACCCGTG
>JADGCR010000426.1 GCA_015228895.1 Magnetococcales bacterium | reverse complement strand
CGGGGAAAACTCCACAAGAAACACAACCGCATGGATTTCATTCGGGGTGTGGCCCATTTCGACGCCGAGGGGGTGTGGGTCGAGACCACGGGTTCCCAGGGATCGGGGGTGTTGACCAGCCTGGCCAAGGCCAACGCCCTGATCGTGCTGCCTGAACCCCCGGTGACTCTGGCGGACGGGGACCCGGTGACCATTCGTCTGATCGACTGGGATTGACGGCACATGGAACTGACCCATTTCGACGAGCGGGGGGCGGCCCGCATGGTGGATGTCACCGCCAAGGACGAGACCATGCGTCTGGCGGTGGCCGGAGGCGAGGTGCTCATGGCGCCCGCCACCCTGCGTCTGATCCTGGACCGCGCCCTGGCCAAGGGGGACGTGCTGGAAACCGCCCGCCTGGCGGGCATCATGGCGGCCAAGCGGGTGGAGCAACTCATTCCCTTGTGTCATCAGATCAATCTCACCTCGGTCAAGCTGGAATTCGAGCCGGATCCGGACGGCCATCGCATCCTGATCCGGGCGTGGGCCAAGACTCTCGGTCGGACCGGGGTGGAGATGGAGGCCATGACCGCCGTTGCCGTGGCGGGGTTGACCATCTACGACATGTGCAAGGCCGTGGATCGGGAGATGGTGATCGGCGGGATTCGTCTGTTGGAGAAAAGTGGCGGCAAGAGCGGCCATTTTCTCCGCGGGGATTGACCCGCATGCCTCTGGTGGACTCTTTTGGCCGTACCATCCGTTACCTGCGGGTTTCGGTGACCGACCGCTGCAATCTGGCCTGCGACTACTGCCGTCCTTTCGGGGAGCCTCTGCTGCCCAATCATCAGGAGCTGCTCACCCTGGAGGAGATCGCCCGTCTGGTGCGGCTGTTCGCCGCGCTGGGAGTGGAGCGGTTTCGTCTGACCGGGGGGGAGCCGCTGGTCCGGCGCAATGTGATCGCCCTGGTCCGGGAACTGGGGGGCATGGCCGGAGTGCGGGAACTGTCCCTGACCACCAACGGGGTGTTGCTGGCCCGCTACGCCCGGGCGTTGCATGAGGCGGGGGTGCGGCGGGTCAACATTTCGTTGGACACCCTGACCCCGGAGATTTTTCGTCGCATCACCCGTGGGGGAGAGCTGGCCCCGGTGTTGGAGGGGATCGAGGCGGCCCTGGAGGCGGGGATGCGTCCCGTCAAGATCAACATGGTGGTGATGCGCGGGATGAATGACCACGAGATTCCGGAGATGGTGGCGTTCGCGGCCCGGCGGGGGTTGTTGCTGAGATTTATCGAAACCATGCCGGTGGGGCAGGCGGGACAGGAGGTGTTGGACCGTTATGTCAGCGCCGAGGAGATTTTCCAGCATGTGCGACGCGGGTTTGGCGGGGGTGTGGTTCCCGTGCTCCATCAGGAGCCGCAAGGGTCCGGACCGGCGCGTTATTTTCGCATCGAGGGGACCGGAGCGGAGGTGGGGGTGATTTCCGCCCGTTCCCGTCATTTTTGCGATACCTGCAACCGGATGCGTTTGACCTCCAAGGGCGCGCTGGTTTTGTGTCTGGGATCGGTGGACCGGGTGGACCTGAAAACCGCCCTGCGTTCCGGGGAAACGGATCATCAACTGATGGCGCGGATTCAGGACGCGGTGGCCTTGAAGCCGGAACGGCACCATTTCGACGGGGCCTGGGACACCTCCCCCACCCTGAACATGTCGGCGCTGGGAGGGTGAAACAAAGGAGTGCCTCGTGTTCGTTCGCGCCACTAGTGGCTTCACCCGCGCTGATTTGACTGGCCCGTCTCCCCAGGTTTGACATGCGCTCCAGCCAACCGCACCCATCAAGACAGCTTGGTTGACCTGCTGGCTTGGTTTTGTCGCCCCACGACTCTCCATCGCGGTTTTCCGGCGGCAATTTCCAAACATACCGATTGCGGAACCATGATTCGGCGAGACATTTTCTCCAGCAACCCGAGATGCTCCACACCTCCCGGAAGAATGAGCGGGGAAGCGTCCACCACCAAGAGGCTGTCCACCAAAAGCCTCCTCCCGCAACTCCTCCTCTGTAACCTGAACGTGATTTTTCCTGGGGATCAGGAGTGTGACTCCGGCTCCTTAGATCAGGGGCTGGCAAACCGGGCAGGCGGGGTCCTTGCCAACCCGTATCCGATGAAAAACGCCATCCAGCAGATTGATCAGCATGAGTGAGCCGGCCAGGCCGCTCCCGATGCCCAGGATTTCCTTGATGGCCTCGGTGGCCATGTAGGCGCCCACCAATCCGGTGACGGCTCCCAGCACGCCAGCCGTGGCGCAGGTGGGGGTGGCCTCCGTCCGGGAGGGGTCCCGGGGGGCGACCGGATAAAGACACTGATAACAGGGTGCGTCCGGGTCCACGCCATGCCTGAAGGTGGCGACCTGTCCCTCGAAACCCGATACCGCCCCGGAGATCAAG
>JADGCR010000425.1 GCA_015228895.1 Magnetococcales bacterium | reverse complement strand
GATCAAGGAACGGCTGGAAATTTGGAAGGCGTTGTTCCAGACGGCCGGGGAACGGTACGGCACCCCCTGGGAGTTGCTTGCCGCCCAGGCTTATCAGGAGTCCCACTGGGACCCTGCGGCCATCAGCGTGACCGGGGTGAAGGGGTTGATGATGCTGACCAGGGTGACGGCCCAGGATGTCGGGGTGAAGGATCGGCAGAATCCCGAAGGGAGCATCATGGGGGGGGCGTGGTATCTGGCCGATTTGCGGCGTCGCCTGCCCGAAACCATCCTGGAACCCGACCGCACCTGGATCGCCCTGGCCGCGTACAATGTCGGCATGGGCCACATTTTCGACGCCCGCGAACTGGCCCGTCGTCTGGGCCGGGACCCGGATGTGTGGAAGGATCTCCAGTTGGTCCTGCCCCTGCTCTCGTGGGAGAAATACTACAAGACCCTCAAGAACGGCTATGCCAGAGGCTCGGAACCGGTGCGCTACGTGCAGCGCATCCGGCATTATTACGACATCCTGCAAAAGATGGAGTGACGCGGCTCACCGCTGCACGGCATCCTCTCGCGCCTGTCTGAAAAGCCGCAGAATCTCGTCGGATGGCTGGAAAAGATCGGACTCGTACGCGGTGACCACGGAGGATTCCACCCCGAGGAGCCTGCCCGCCTCCTCCGCCGTCAACCCCTGGGTTTGCCGCCATGTCCGCAAGTCCTGGGCGAAGCTCCGAAGTTGCCCGTCCCGGGGGGAGTGGGTCGCGCCCCCGTCGAACGCGGACCGGAGGTTGGTCTGTATGGCCCGGGTGATGCCCGTATTGTTGCCTGAGGCGTCGGCCACCCCGTCGGAGGCGGCAAGCGCGATTGACACAGCGAGTGCCACAAACTGGAAGGACATGGAGGGATTCCTCTTGCATTCGGAAAGCGGTTCTTGATCCATACAGTCAAAATCACGCAAGGACTGCCAAGTTCGCCTGCGGTCTGTCGTTCTTGAATGCGCCGTACCATAATTCCGCCTTCACGGGCGCGCAAAGGCTCAATCGCTCCCATCCGGTTGTTTGGATATGCGCCATGATCGTGGCGTGTCGCTTCAGCAAGCCGATATAAACATTGGTGTCGAGGAGAGAATCCACCCTTCCCACCGTCACGCTTGCGGCAAATTGACATCCTTGAAAAAACTGGCGAAGTCGGGCATCTCCGGCATGGGAGGGGGTTGGATGCGCAAGGCGAACCACAAGGCGTAAAGCGAGATCCCCCCCACACCCAGCAAACCGATACCGCCCAGGCGCACCGCCCAGTCCCAACCGGTCAGGATCGCCAGGGCGAAGGTCAGCACCAGGCCCCCATGGAGATACACCTGGGCGTTGACCGCCCGCAAGGGAGAAAGGTCGTCCATCATCGGAATCTCCTGCAGGCCGGCCAGATTGCTGAACCGGTGAAACCAGACCAGAAACGGGATGATCTTGTGCAGCATGCCGGTCATGACCGAGGCCACCCAACCCAGAACGTACAGCAGCCCGAACAGATAGCGCAAACGCTCATCCCCCGCCACCGGCCACAAAGCCAGTGACAGCAACGCCAGGAACCCGCACCCGAAACCGAGATACCAGAACCGCAACGTGGCGTCTACCAGCTTGCGCTTTCTGTTGACCAGCATGCGTCGCGTCTCCACCCCATACCATGCCACCGCCACCACGCCCGGCAGGGCGGCCGCGTACAGCGCCCATGGGTGCTCCGGTCCGGCCCACAGCAGGGCCGCGGGCATGAGCGACAGAAACAGCGCCATGCCCCGCAGAATCCAACCGGCCCGGTTCGGAGGAAATTCCGGGGTCATGTAGAACATGGGCAGCACCTGGAAGGAGACCCCGACGATCAAACTCCCCATCACCCCGAGCAGGCCCCAGACCAGATGGATCCCCACCACCGCGTGCCGGTCCAACTCCCAGAAACCAAACGCGTATTCCCACAAAAAGATCAGCCCCAGAAGCAGCGTCCCGGTCAGGGCGAACAGGGCGACCCGCATGGCGTTCACCGTGGGGTGTCTGGCGGGAGCCTTGACCAGGGCCAGGGCCACTGGCACCAGAAAACCCGCCACGGACAAACCCAGCGCCACCAGGGAGAAAGGCACGGTCCAGGCCGGCCACCACTCCAGCCCCACTCCCGCCACAAACCCCGCCACGCCCAGGGTGAAGAGTCCATGCACCCACGGAATGCCCCCCGGCCAGGGTACCGGAATCCCCGCCAGCACCGGAATCATCTGGTACATCGCCCCCATCACGACCATCAGCAGCCAACCCAGAACCGTCAGATGGAGCACCCCCACCGTGACCGGCAACAACGGGGCGATCCAGATCTCCTGGCCCCAGAACGCCATCCCGCAACCGGTCAACAGGATGAACAAAGGCGCGGTGCCAAAAAAGCGCAATGGCAAATGCAAGGG
>JADGCR010000424.1 GCA_015228895.1 Magnetococcales bacterium | reverse complement strand
ACGGAAAGATCGGCACCAGTCGGACAAAGGCGACGAAACGCCACCCTTCGGCCTCGACTCCGGCCAGCAGTCGACCCGCCATGCCTCCCGCCCGTTGCACGACCCAATCTCCGGCCAAATGGCGGGCGATCAAAAAGGCGATCCCCGCGCCGATGGTGGCCCCGGCCAGACTTAACGAACCCCCAAGCCAGGGACCGAACAGGGCACCCCCGGCCAGGGTCAGCACCGATCCCGGCAAAAACAGAATGGTGGCCAGAATATACAGCAGAACGAAAATCGCCATGCCCGCCGTTCCCCAACCCTGCACCCAGACGGTCAGTTGCACAGGGTCGAGGGCATCCCGGTGGTGATACGCCAGGACGGTGGCGATTGTCAGGATCAAGACAACCGCCACGCGCGACAGCGCCCTCTGGCGTGTTCTGGCAGGAGATGGGGAAACGGTCGGGTTGATCATGGCGGTTCCTCGGCAGGCAATCAATAGATCGGGATGGCGGCGTAGCCCTGGGCATGATAGCCGGTCAGGGAGACGAAGGTATTGCCCACCACCTTGACGCCCGGCAGGATGGTGGCGTTGTCCACGCCGAACAGTTTGGTGGCCAGCCCGCACGCTTCCATGCGCACGCCGGATTTTTTCTGCAAACCGGCAATCAGGGTGGCGATCTCATCCAGGGCGGGATGCTGGTCCATGGGCAACGCCTCCCGGTTGGTCGAGATCAATTTGACCGCGCCACCATGAAAGGCCAGGACAATGGTTGGTTTGACTTTTTGCCGCACCAGGTCGGCATGGGTCTGGGCGATCACCTTGAGGTAAAGGGGCAAGGTCTGCGGGTTGGACATGCCGATGTCGAAGACCACCTTGCCTTCGGAGACCCCTTGCAGGGCGTCGGCATCGTTCAGGGGTTGTTGTTCCGATGCGGCGGCCCAGACCGTCAACGAACCGACACAGAGAGTCAAACCAACCAACAGAGTGATGAACCATTTTTGCATTGCGTTTTCTCCATTCCATGTCAAGTGTGATCCCGGTTGAGCCGGGGGTGTTCCCCTGCCACAGGGGATGTGCATTCGGGCCATCAACAACAGGCACCACCAACTCCTCCGGCATCGATGGTTTTTGCCACGGCAGGTGCGCAGTCGAAAGGCCCGAAATGGGTGGAACGATCCCCCTGCACGGTAAAATGGGGGTGATAGCGCGTCTCCTGCAACATGGCGGCGGTGTTGCCGCAGACCAGGAGCGGTTTTCCCGTGGGAAAGCGGTGGTGGTCGTCCAGGTCGAAATGGTGGGGCCAGTCGGGAATCGTCCCCCGATAGATGGCGACCTGTCCGTAGTCCTCGCAGAGGTCTTCCAGCGCGGCGAGCTTGAAGGCGCGCACGGTCACGGAATGAAAATCGATCATGCCGATCTTCGTCTCGACCTCCGGGTTGTCCAGGGTGATACGACGCGAGGCGGTCAGACGATGATCCAGACATCCCACATCCCGCAACAGCCGTCTGAAGTCTTCCCGATAGAGCGCCCCGGCCAGACATTCCCCGTGCAGGACGGGATCGGTGCGCAGCGTGGTTGGCACACGCCTGCCAGAAAAAACATCGGAAAAATACAGCTCTCCCCCCGGTTTCAGAACCCGGAAAATCTCTCCGAAGACCGCCCGCTTGTCTGGCGAGAGATTCAGCACACAGTTGGAAATCACCACATCCACCGAATGGTCGGCAATCCCGACCGCCGCCAGATCTTCCATGCGGCCCTGATGGAAAATCACATTGGGTGTTGCGTAACCGAAACGGACCATCTGCGGTTCAAGGTGGCGTCTGGCGACCGCCAGTTGCTCCCCGGTCATGTCCACGCCGATGACCCGCCCTGTGGCACCTGCCAGTTGCGATGCCAGATAGACATCGCGTCCACTGCCGCAACCGAGATCCAGCACGGTGCATCCCTCCAGGAGGGGGGGCAGCGGAGAGCCGCAACCGTAATAGCGTCCCAGGATCTCATCGTCGATATGGGCCAGAGCGGTCCGTATGCGCGGGGAGAGCGGCTCGTCGGCGGTGCAACAGGCGCTGGTCTTCAAATCGCCGGAACCTTGCAGGACCGTGCCGTAATAGTGTTTGACGTTTTCTGGATCCAGATCTGTTTCGTATCGGTTCATGACCGTCGATTCCTTGTTGCGTCTCAATGATGATCCCGATTGAACCGGGTGTATTCCCCCTCCAGCCAGAGGGGTTGCAGATCCCTTTCTCCTCCCGTTTTGCCAGCGTCGCGCAGACGTTCGGCGGTCGCGGCAATGGCGCGGGCTTCGGCGTCCAGGCGTTCGTGAAAGCGCTGGGAGATGGCCTTCGCCCCGTGCGCCATCCCCTTGTAGGCCCCCAGATTGGTAAAATACCACAGCTCGAAATAGTCCCGCTCGATGGCGCTCACGTTATAGAAGGCCGAAGCCTGCCCCTC
>JADGCR010000423.1 GCA_015228895.1 Magnetococcales bacterium | reverse complement strand
GGCCGATGGTTCCACCAGCCTGTGGCACCAGGATGGTTCCGGCTCCTGGAATGACGGTCGGGGCAACAGTTCCTTCTGGTATGCCGATGGCGCCGGCTCCTGGAGCAACGCGGACGGCTCGTCCGGCCATTACCAGACCAACGGGGGAGGCGGCATGATCTACGCCGACGGCGCGCGGGAGGTGTGGGACGGGCAGGGCAACTGGTCCTATACCGACGCCGCGGGCAACACCTGCGACCAGTCATCCTGCGAAAAAAGCCTGTTCACCAACCCGGACGGCTCCGTCGATCAGTTCAACCCGGATGGTTCCAGCAGTTCCCTGGATGCCGACGGCAACCGCTACACCTATCACCCGGACGGCTCCAGCACCACCCACTACGCGGACGGCTCCAGGGAGTTCTGCGCCGCGGACGGCTCCTACTCCTGGCAAGGCGCGGACGGTTCCTCCCATGGACTCGACCAGGACGGATCGGGCCATTACAACGATGGTCTGGGAAACCACTCGGAGTGGTACGCCGATGGCTCCGGAACCTGGACGGACGCGGATGGCTCCGCGGGCGTCTACCATGGTGACGGTTCCGGCTCCTGGAGTGGCGGGGACGGCAGCAGCGGATTCAGCCGGACGGACGGTTCCGGCGCATTCACCATGGCCAACGGCACCACCTATGCCTGGCAGGCGGAAGGCGACGGCACGGTCACGCCCACCCTGGCAACGTTCAATGGGATCAACGGAGCTTCAAGATGACGCAATCAACCACTCTGGAAAAAATCAAACACATGGCGCAAACCGCCGCCGCCCGTGGAGACGCCAGGAAGGCGGTGGTGGACGGTCGCATGAAAGCGGCCAAAATCAAACATATGATCAACAAACCCCGGCCCCGTGTCACCCAGCCGCAACCTTGACGCACGCATTGAAGATTTCCAGGGGGGAGGGATAAAACACCATGGCAGAGCCAATCAAAACCGGCAGAGCGATCGCCCAGATGAACAAGGCCAAGCTGAAACTCAGGCAGGTTGCCGCTCAAGCCAGGGCGCAGCGCATCCGACAGATGATGCACCGTCCCCAACCCCGCATCCAGAAACCCTCGGAGGAGACCAGCTGATCCCTCCGGTCATCCCCTCTCCCCGGACCGGGGATGATACTGGGAATGCACCCGTTTCAGCCGTTCGTTGGCCACATGGGTATAGATCTCGGTGGTGGAGACATCGGCATGCCCCAGAAGCATCTGCACCCCGCGCAAATCCGCGCCGTTTTTCACCAGATGGGTGGCGAAGGAGTGCCGCAGACCGTGTGGGGAAATGGCCTTGGCGATCCCCGCCAGCACCGCGTGACGACGGATCACATACCAGAAATTCTGCCGGGTCATGGCGCCTCCTCGGGCGGTCACGAACAAAGCCGGGGTCGGCTTGCGGCCCCGCATCAGTTGGGGGCGGGCCTGCGCCGCGTAGCGGGCGATGAGATCCAGGGCGCGTTCTCCCACCAGGGTCACCCGCTCCTTGTCCCCCTTGCCCACCACCCGGAAGAAGCCCATCCGGGCATCCAGGTCATGGGTGCCGATGGACACCAACTCGGAAACCCGCATACCCGTGGCGTACAGGGTCTCCAGCATGGCCGCGTCCCGCAATCCCAACGGGGTGCCCACATCCGGGGAGGACAGCAGGCTGGTCACCTCCTCCTCGTTCAACACCTTGGGCAGACTCCGCCGTCGTTTGGGGGCCTCCAGCAGACGGGTGGGGTCGTCCGCGCGGATCTCCCTGGTGGCCAGATGACGAAAGATCCGCCGCGCCGCCGACAACTTCCGCGCCACGGACGTGGCAGTCAGCCCCCTTTGATGGAACTCCTCCAGCCAGGCCGCCAGATCCTCCCGGTCCGCGTCCCGGAAGGTCCGCTGGCGTGCCGCCAGAAACCCGGCCAACCCCTCCAGGTCGTTGCGATAGGCCTCCAGGGTGTTGTTGGCCAGGCCATGCTCCACCAGCAGTTCGTCCAGAAAGCTCCCCACCTCGATGACACCACTCATCTCCGTTCCCCCTCCCGCTCCAGGCAACGGTTGTTCCCCACCGGAAGCGCCAGCCTGCGCCTTGGGGAAGCCTTGCGGACGGAGGGTTCCAGGGTGGCCACGGCATACATCACCTTTTCCGCCTCGCACAGGATCACCCCACCCAGGGGGGCGAACCAGCGGGCGCCCGCCTTTTCCCACGCCGGCGCCGCCCGCAACCAGCGTCTCCCTTCCAGGGGGGGGAGAAACAGCCCGAAACAGGATTGACGGGGGAGAAACAGGGACTCTTCCAGGGTGGTCTTCAGTTGTTGCGGTGAAAAGGGCCGCCCCCAACCAAACGGGGTGGCATCCCGCCGCGCCCACAATCCGCCCCGATTGGGCACCAGGATCAGCACCCGGCCACCGGGAACCAGAGCGCGCCAAGTGGCCCGCAACGTGGCGCGGG
>JADGCR010000422.1 GCA_015228895.1 Magnetococcales bacterium | reverse complement strand
GTATGGACCGCCTGTTTCTCAGCACCATTATCGACAAATTTGCGGGGGGGCCTGTGGGGGTGGATACCCTGTCGGCGGCCATCAGCGAAACCCGTGATACCATCGAAGATGTGGTGGAACCATTTTTGCTTCAGGAAGGATTATTGGATCGTACACCACGGGGGCGCCGGGCGACGATACAGGCCTATAGCCATCTGGGACGGGCGTTGCCCCGGCAGCAGGAGTGAACAGCGTGACGGGAAAACCTTTCGTTTGGCCTGTTCGGGTATACTATGAGGAGACGGATGCTGGTGGTGTGGTCTACCACAGCAACTATCTCTGCTTCATGGAGCGGGCCAGAACGGAATGGTTGCGCGGGTTGGGTTTTGGCCAGGAGCAGTGCCGCCGGGAACGGGGGCTTCTCTTCGCCGTCACCAAAATGGAGATCCATTTTTTGGCTCCTGCACGGTTGGATGACACTTTGACCGTCTCCGTGCAGCTTCTCGGCTACAAGCAGGCCAGTGTCACCTTGCAGCAGAGCATCCAGAGAGAGCAGGAGCAACGGCAGCTGATCCAGGCAACGGTCCGTCTTGTTGCCTTGAACGATCGGTTCAAACCGACCCGCTTGCCTGAGGAGTTGGTGCAGATGTTGTGTGGAGCCGTGTAGGGGATACACACAGGGCATGGTCCGCCTGTCAGGGATGGCAGCAGACCGCAAACAGATAATCCGGTTAACATTTTACCAATGGTTCACTCATGAATGAAACACTCGCATCCCACTCTCCCTGGGAGTTGGTCTCCCAGGCGGGACCTGTGGTCAAGCTCGTCATGCTGCTTTTGTTGGCAGCCTCCGTTTGGTCCTGGAAGATCATTATTGAAAAGTGGATGCTCTTTCGCCGGGTTACCCAGGAGGCCACCGCCTTTGAAGAGCGGTTTTGGAGTGGCGGCAGTATTGCCAAGCTCTATCAGACAGCGGCGCGGGAGTGGCCGGACAGTCCCCTGGTCAATGTTTTTACGACGGGTTTCCGGGAGTGGAAACGCTGGGAAGGGGAGGATGGCGTGCCAACCGCCGCCGAAGCCGGCGATCTGCTGCCGAACATTCGCCGCGCCATGACCGTTGCCCTCAATCGGGAGATGGATCTGCTGGGGCGGGGGTTGACGTTCCTGGCCACGACCGGTTCCACCAGCCCTTTCATCGGCCTGTTCGGGACGGTTTGGGGGATCATGAACTCTTTCCTGGGTCTGGCAGGCGCCAAAAATACCACCCTGACCATGGTGGCGCCGGGTATCGCAGAGGCCTTGATTGCGACGGCCATGGGCCTGGTGGCGGCCATTCCGGCGGTGATTGCCTACAACAAATATGCAGCCACTTTGCGTCGGTTTCATCAAAAAATGGATAATTTTGGCGCCGAATTCCTGAATATCCTGGAGCGGCAGAGTGCCCGTCGGGGAGGGAAAAACGTATGAGCATGGGGGTCAATTTTAACACCCAGGGGTCCGACCATGGTGCCATGAGTGACATCAATGTCACCCCCATGGTGGATATCATGTTGGTTCTTTTGGTGATCTTCATGGTGACCGCGCCTTTGTTGACCCAGGGTGTGGAAGTCAACCTGCCCTCGACACGGGCGGCTCCCCTCAACTCCAAACAGGAGCCGTTGATCATAACCGTCAACCAGGATGGGTTGACCTACATCGAAAAAAACCTGCAAACCACTGCGCAATTGATTGAAAAGGTGACGGCTATCCGCAAAAGCAATCCCGATCTGCCCGTCTTTGTCCGTGGTGATCGGAAAACCCCCTATGGGTCTGTCATGGTTGTGATGTCTCAGTTGCAACAGGCTGGGGTGGACCGCATCGGCCTGGTTACTGAACCACCTGCGCAATAATTGTATGGCATCCCATCATAAACCGCTGCTCCTATCGATCATTGGCCACATTCTGGTGCTGGTGCTGGCCTTTGTATCGCCCTTTTCCCAACCGGAAAAGGAGTTGACGCCGCCTGTCATGGTCAGCCTGGTGCAGTTGCCCCCTTCTCCTGCTCCCACGCCCCAGAAGGCGCCTGTGCCCGTGGAGGAGACGGCACCCGAGCCGGATGCCGCCGAGCCAGCGGAGATGCCGCCCCTTGTGGAACCGGTGCAGGTGTTGCCGCCTGTGGCACCGGTCAAGGCTGCCTTGCCGCCACCGCCGCCACCGCCGCCACCGCCACCGCTGGTTGCCCCCGTGGTTGAGCCGGAACCGAAGCCGGAGCCCAAACCGGAGCCGAAACCTGCGCCGAAGCCGGAACCGGCACCGGAGCCAAAGCCAGTGCCGAAGCCGGAACCAAAGCCGGAACCGAAGCCTGCACCGAAGCCGGAACCGAAACCGGAGCCGAAGCCTGCACCGAAGCCGGAACCGAAGCCGGAGCCCAAACCGGAGCCGAAGCCTGCGCCGAAGCCGGAGCCAAAACCGGAGCCGAAGCCTGCGCCGAAGCC
>JADGCR010000421.1 GCA_015228895.1 Magnetococcales bacterium | reverse complement strand
GATCTGCTTGATCGTGGTCAAGGCCATGGCAGAGAGCCCCTGGTCGGTGTTCATGGTGGTGATGACCATCCCCATCGCCCTGTTCATGGGGGTCTGGATGAAAAAAATCCGCCCGGGCAGAGTCGGCGAGGTCTCCTTGATCGGCGCCGTGATGCTGATCATGGCCATCATCGGCGGCGGCCAGGTGGCCAGTCATCCGACGCTAGGCCCCCTCTTCACCCTCACCGGAACCCAGGTCACCTTCGGGCTGATCGGCTACGGGGCGTTGGCCTCCATTCTGCCGGTCTGGCTGATGCTCTGCCCCAGGGACTACCTTTCCACCTTCCTGAAGATCGGCACGATCCTGCTGCTGGCCGTCTGCGTGCTGCTGGCCGCGCCCCTGCTCAAAATGCCGGCCACCACCCAGTTCATCGACGGCGGCGGGCCGGTGTGGAGCGGGGATCTGTTTCCGTTTCTGTTCATCACCATCGCCTGCGGGGCCTGTTCCGGCTTTCACTCCCTGATCGCCTCCGGCACCACGCCCAAAATGATCTCCAACGAACTGGACGCCCGTTTCATCGGCTACGGGGGCATGTTGATGGAGTCCTTTGTCGCCATCATGGCCCTGTGCGCCGCCTCCATCCTGGAACCGGGCATCTACTTCGCCATGAACGCCCCCGCCGCGGTTTTGGGCACCACCCTCGCCAGCGCCACGACCGTCATCAACACCTGGGGGTTTCACCTCACCCCGGAGATGATCACCCAGTTGACCAGGGAGGTGGGGGAACAGACCCTGCTCTCCCGCACCGGGGGCGCCCCCACCCTGGCCGTGGGCATGGCCCAACTGCTCTCCATCTTCGGCGGCACGGCCTGGATGGCCTTCTGGTATCACTTCGCCATCCTGTTCGAGGCGCTCTTCATCCTGACCGCCGTGGACACGGGCACCCGGGCCTGCCGCTTCATGGTGCAGGACATGTTCGGGGTGATCTTCAAACCCAAGACCCCCTCCGCCTCCTGGATCTCCACGATCCTGGCCACCGGACTCACGGTGAGCGCCTGGGGCTACATCCTCTATCAAGGGGTGGTGGACCCCTTCGGGGGCATCAACAGCCTGTGGCCCCTGTTCGGCATCTCCAATCAGATGCTGGCCGGTTGCGCCATGATCCTGGCCACGGTGATCCTGTTCAAGATGAAACTGGAGAAACTGGCCTGGGTGACCCTCATCCCCGCCACCTGGCTGGTGATCTCCACCATGACCGCCAGCTTTCAGAAGGTCTTTTCCCCCAACGTCAAGATCGGCTTTCTGGCCCACGGAGAGAAGTTCCAGGAGGCGCTGGACAAAGGCGTGGTGCTGGCCCCGGCCAAAACCCTGGAGCAGATGGCCCGGGTGGTGGCCAACGACCGTCTGGACGCCGCCCTGGCGCTCTTCTTCATGGGCGTGGTGTTCACCATGCTGATTTTCGGCGTCCGCTCCTGTCGCCTCGCCTGGCGCAACCCGGCCATCACCACCCGGGAGGACGACCCCCCTTCGGGAGCCTGCAATCCCGTGACCCGTTGCTGTTGACCGGGCGCGGGCTTTTGTACTAGACTGGACCCACCATGACCACTCACCGAGAAACCACGTTGCATAAACTGCGCATCGATCAAGCCGTGATCGCCGATCTGGTGACCGAAGGGGCACGGGTTCTGGACCTGGGGTGCGGCGACGGCCTGCTGCTGGAGCAACTGATCCGTCGCCAACACGCCCGTGGATTCGGGGTGGAGATCTCCCACGAGGGGGTGCACGCCTGCATCGCCCGGGGACTCCCGGTCTATCACGGGGACATCGACCAGGGATTGCGGGACCATCACGACGACTCCTTCGACTACGTGATCCTCTCCCACACGCTCCAGGCGATCCATCGGCCCCAGTACGTGCTGAAAGAAATGTTGCGGGTCGGCAAGAAAATCATCGTCTCGTTTCCCAATTTCGGCTACTGGCGGGTCCGGTTCGGTCTGCTGTTTTCCGGTCGCACCCCCCGCACCCAACTGCTCCCCTACTGGTGGTACGACACCCCCTATATCCACATGTGCACCATTCTCGACTTCCAGGATCTCTGCGCCACCCTGAACATCCGCATCATCCGCCAGATTCCCCTCGCCGCCGGGGGTCATCTGCCGGGCGGCACCTTGCAGCAGAGCATCAGCAAATGGCTGCTGCCCAAGGCCACCGCCAATCTGCTGGCTCCGGTGGTGGTTTTTCTGCTGGAAAGAAACAGCCAATGAGACCCCCCATCGACCCCCTTTTGTCCGCCGCGGCCATCCGGGAACGGGTGGGAACCCTGGCCGGGGAGATCGCGCCCCGACTGCAGCCCGATGTGGTGATGATCACCCTGTTGACCGGGGCCTTCATGTTCGCCGCCGACCTGGCCCGCGCCCTGTCCGACAAAAATCTCGCGGTGTCTCTGGATTTCATGGTGCTCTCCTCCTATGGTT
>JADGCR010000420.1 GCA_015228895.1 Magnetococcales bacterium | reverse complement strand
TGTTGATGAGGTTGGTCGATGGTTTCCAGCAAAGAGTACATAAGCTCTCGATATCAATGGGTGCGATCCAACAGCCGATTGACCAGGGCGCGCAAGGGATCGGCAGTCGAAGGGAAAGGTGTCAGCGCCTCCAGGGCCTCCTGAACCATGTGATGCGCCTCCTGACGGGCCTGGGCGATCCCCATCAGGGACGGATAGGAGGCTTTGTGATGCTTGTGGTCGTTGCCCGGAGTCTTGCCCATGACGGCGCGGTCCCCGACCACATCCAGGATGTCGTCGGTGATCTGGAAGGCGAGTCCGAAGGCTTCACCAAAGCGGTTGAGGGCGCGCACCCGCTCCGGGGCGCCCCCCGCCAACCGGGCGCCGATCAGGCAGGAGGCCCGGATCAGGGCGCCGGTCTTATGCACATGGATATTCTGCAACTCCACCAGGGAGATCTCCTGATTTTCCGCCTGCACGTCCATCATCTGGCCTCCCACCATGCCATGGAGACCGGCGTCCCGGGCCAGTTGGGCGATCATGGAGAGTTGCAGAGCCGGGTCCTGGCCAGGGATGGGATGGGCGGCCAACTCGAAGGCGCAGGTCAACAGGGCGTCACCCGCCAGGATGGCGGTGGCCTCGTCGAACGCCTTGTGACAGGTGGGACGTCCCCGGCGCAGGTCGTCGTCGTCCATGGCGGGCAAATCGTCATGGATCAGGGAGTAGGTATGGATGCACTCCAGGGCGCAGGCAAAGGGGAGCAGCGGCTCCAAAGCGCCCCCCACCGCCTCGGCGGACGCCAGCACCAGAATGGGACGCAACCGTTTGCCACCTCCCATCAGGCTGTGACGAATGGCGGCGTTGAGCCTCTGCGGGGGCTTGTGGGCGGGGGGCAGCAGCGCGTCCAGCGCCGTCTCCACCAGCGCCCTGCGCCCTTCCAGGTAGGTTTGCAGTTCCATGGGCGTCAACGCGGGGTCAAACCGTCGGAGGGCAATCCACCCTGGAGATCCTCGATCCGTTTCTGGGCGGAATCCAGACGTTGTTGACAAAGACGCGCCAGTTTCATTCCCTCCTCGAAAGCGGTCAGCCCCTCCTCCAGGGGCAGATCGCCCTGCTCCAGCCGCGCGACGACCTCTTCCAGGCGGCTGAGGGAATGTTCAAAATCGAGTGATTTCATGGTATCCATGCGTCGCGATCGGTTTCTCCCCGCGTGAGATCTCAAAACAAATAAAAAAGTATATCAGCCGGCGCGCCGGGAAGCAATCGTTGTGATGCTCGCCCCGTCCGCCTCCCCCGCGCCTCCCTTGCGCGCCAACAGGAAAAGCTCGGTTTTTTGCATGATTTCGATAAAATTCATCGGCGCCCGTTTCCTGGGCCAGTTGAAATGGACTCCGTAATAATAATAGGGGGCCTGACTGGCGTCGTCGGCCACCAGACTGCGCACCACGCGTCCCTTGATGGTCAGATTGGTCTGACCAACCAGCAGGAAAAACAGGGTGAGTTCCTCGCCGATCCGGAACGGCTCCACCGGGTCGTCCGGATCCATGAAACAGCCAAGACCCGAACCGGTTTCGGAAATATTGAGAATATTGACATATTTGGTCCCCCCGTCACACAGGACCATGGCGGGAAACGATTTGAAATAGAGCCGGTAATTGTCCCGTTTGTTCTGTTTCCGGCCATCCCTGGAGTAGGTCATCCCGGCTTTGGTGTCGTTATAGTGACCATCGCCGACCATCACCTTGTCGATGTTGTGTTTGCTCCAGGACATGCTGGCCGCCAGGGACTCGATCTCTTCCACCCGCACCTTGGAATGGTCCGCCAGGGTTTGACGGATCTGGTCCGGCGTCCGGATCACCCCGGGGTCCGGATGGGGGAAGGCGGATCGGGCCTTGTCGGGGGGGAGGCGCTGCGGCAGTTGGGGTTGGGAGGCCTCGCGGGGGGGAGGCACAGCCGGAACCGGGGTCGGAACCGGGGCCGGAACCGGGGTCGTCCCGACCTCCGAATGCCAGACCGTGTCCTTGCCAAGAAGCTCCTCCAGGCTCCCATGATGCTCCAGATAGATCTGCGCCCCCAGCGTCTCGTCCCGGTAGGGGAGAAACGCTTCGACCGTCTGCAACAGCCTCTCGTTGCGCAATGCGGTGACACTGGCCTGCAACTGCTCCAGAATCCGGGTGGATTTCTTGATGTGATTGATGTTGCTGGTTTCAATGTCACTGATTTTATTGATCTTGCAACTCAGGAAAACCGATTTGCCATGCTCCCCACGCCCGGCGATGAATTTTTGTTCATGCACAGACTCGATGACAATGATGCTGCCGCTTTCCGACACCAGATAGCCCCTGATCAGCTTGTCCGCCTTGATGGACATGAAGGGCGCGAGTTTGCCGATGGTGCTTCTGAGGGTCATTTTGTTGCCCTGAAAATCCTCCAGCACCGCCGGAAACCATCTGCTCCGGTTGATCGAAACCAGCATCGCGTTCATGAAAC
>JADGCR010000041.1 GCA_015228895.1 Magnetococcales bacterium | reverse complement strand
ACCTTGGCAGGAGCACCCAGATAGTGATGTTGAGCGAGCAGCTCATACCAACGTGCGTGTTCATGGTGCTCAACTGGACACACCCGAATGGCTTTGAGAAGTGATGAGATGTCGAGAGGGTGGCATGCGTTCATGCCACTGGTATACAGGATGATCGGGAGAAAGACCAGGGATGATGTTTTGGTGTTTTAGATCAATGCGTTGTCAGGACACTTGACATGGCCCTGGAATATGGCGGAGATTGAATTAAGCGTTCTCAGTGGCCAGTGTCTGGATCGCCGGATTCCTGATCAAGAAACGCTGGTCCGGGAAGTTGCAGCTTGGGAAAAGGAACGGAACCAGGAAAAATGCAAAGTGAAATGGCAATTCACAACCGAAACAGCTCGGATCAAGTTGGCGCGACTGTACCCGTCAAATCAGTTCGGTTGAGACACTAGTTCTGCAGAAACTTCTGCAGCAATTGATTCACCGGGGCGCCCAATTTCTTTTCGAGCTGCTCCAGACCCTGGTTGATTTTGCCCTTCTCCTCCTCGCCCAGTTTCTCCCCCACTTTGTCCATCACCCGCTCCCGCAGGGAGTTGGTGAGCAGACGGGAAAAGTCCACGCTGCCCGCCTCGAATTTCTTCAGGGAGTCGAAAGAGCCGCGCAAATGCAGGGGCAGGACCAGTCCCTGATATTTTTCCACTTCCGGCACCACTCCCTGCAACGAGGCCGCGACGTCGGCGGAGAGCTGATAATCCACCCGCCGCTGGACAAAATCCACCTGCCCCCCCCCGTTCACCAGCAACAGGGGGGATCTGGCCAGCAGATCCTTGTTGGTCAGCACCCCGTTTTGCACCAGAGCCGTCCCGGTCATCTCCGAGAAACGGGTCTCATCCGCGCCCGCCGCGGGGGTCGGACGTACCCGCTTGAAGGTGGCGTAGGCGTTCCGGATCCGCCCCACCACATCCATGCCCGGCACCACCCCCTCCTGCACCCCCAGGCGCAGATCACCGTTCATGCTCTGGAGCAAAGCCTCCCTCCCCTGCCCGCGGGCCTCCAGACGCAGCCCCAGATCCACCGTTCCGGACACCCCTTCCTGACCCGCCATCTCCTGCAACATGGGTCCGGCCCGCACCCCCCGCAGGGTGGCCTCCACCGTGGCGACCGGCAGAGGCTCCTGATTGGCCAGACGCGCCTTGGACTCCAGACGACCTCCATACAGGGCCGAAGTCAGGGGATCGACCGACAACACACCCTCCCTGGCCACCACCCCGCCCTCGACATCGGTGAAACGCCCTCTGGCCACCACCAGCCTGCCGAAACGCACCTTGCCATCCACCAGCAGCTCCCTGGTCAGCCAGGGGGCCAGGGCAACCCCTTCCACCTTGGGGGCGGGCGTTGCCCCGGAAGGGGACGACCCCTGCCCGGCACTCTCCTGGGAGGGGGGGGCGACCACCGGCTCCCTGCCCTCCTCCCCCGGCATGGGGAGATAACGATCCAGATCCAGAGTGTCCACCACCCAGTCGAACCGCACCTCTGGCCCGGACGACCGCATCCCCAGCGTTCCGGTCAGGCGGGAGTCGTCCACGCCCACATTCATGCGCGAGATCTCCAGTTCCTGCCCACTGACGGAAAAATCCAACGCCGCGTCCACCCCGGAATAGACCTTGGCGTCCGACTCCGCCGGAATGGTGCGTCCCAGGGCGATCAACAACGTCCTGAAATCGAACCGCTCCACCGTGAGGCTCCCCCTGGTCACCGGGGCGCTCGACAGTTGGGCCGTCTCCACCCCCCCTTTCAGACGCGTGCCCGCCGGACCCTCCACGTCCAGCCCGGTCATTTGCAGGGTCTGGGTTCCCAGATCCGCCACCAGATCGGTGTTGACCCGCAGCTGCACACCGGCGGGGGGCAGATCGTTGGCCTTGATCTGGGCCGTGAAGAGACTCTTCGGGGCCATCAACCGCTTTTGCGCCAGATCCAGTTCCATGCCTCCACGCCAGCCCAAGGCCACATCCCGCCACCAGGAGTCCGAGGACCAAAGATTGGCGGTCACGGCGGTATTGGCCAGAGTACCGGTGGCGCTCCGCAGATTCAGCACCAGATCGGTGGTCAGACGGGCATGGGCCTCCTTGAGCCAGTCATGGACGGCCGTGGCCCGGACGTTGGCTTCCAGACCGTCCAGCCACATCATGCCGGAGGCCAGTCGCAGTTGATATTTCAGGTCGGCCCGCCCCCGCAGATCGTGTTGTTCCTCCAGAAAACGCCATCCCATGCTCACGGATACCGGACGACCGGGAATGATGTGACCGGTCTTGATCTCCAGGTTGTTGACCTGCCAATCGCTGCCCCTGGTCTCATCCCGCCAGAAAATTTTGGCGCCAATGACCTCGATGCTCCCCACGGACAAAGGATTCACCGTGGCCCCGCCCCCATCCCCCACGGGACGGACCGCCTTGGCGGCCTGGACCGGAGCCTGGACCGGGATCTCCCTGGGAGGGGTGACGGACTCTCCGGGGGTGACGGGCTCTCCGGGGGTGCCGCTCCCCTGGTCCGCCCTGGCTCGCGCCCTGGCGACCAGATCGTCCCAGTTGGACTGTCCCGCGGCGTTGCGGCGCAGGTGGAGACTCAACCCCGACATCTCGGCCCGGTCCACCTCCACGCGACCACTCAACAAGGGAACGAACTTGACCCCGACCTTGACGGTCTCCACCCGGACCATGGGATCGGGCGCAAACTCCGGGGCATTGGCCAGGGTGAGATCACGCAGGATGATCTCCACGCTGGGGAACAGGGCCAAGCCCACCTCCCCTTGAATGGTCAGGGTTCTGCCGGTGACATTCTGGACCAGCGCGGCGATGGGAGCGCGGTATTGATTGGGATGGACCAGCAGAGGAACCGACAACACCCCGGCGACCACCAGCAACAATGCCCCGCCCGCCCCATACAGCACGCCTCTAAGCTTTCGATTCATGATCAAAGCCCCCTCGATTGATTTCGCATCCCGCTGGCCAGGGTCTGTCGCAAACCGCTTTCCAGAATCGTTTCCACCCTGAGACCCAACTGTCGCGCCGCCAACTCCGGATCGCCCATGGAGTCGCGGATATCCCCGGCCCGTGCCGGCGCATGCCCCATCTCCACCCGATGGCCGCATACCTGAAAAAGGGTGCGGGCCAGCTCGACAATGGCAAGTCCCCGACCGGAACAGACATTGTACACCGGCCCATTGGTGTTGGCGCGCTCCATGGCCCGCATCAGGAAACGCACCACATCCCCCACATACACGAAATCCCGTGTCTGTCGCCCGTCGCCAAACAGGGTGATGGGCCGCCGGTCGAGAATGTGACGGACAAAAATCGAAATCACCCCGGAATAGGGGGAAAACGGATCCTGACGGGGACCGTAGACATTGAAAAACCGCAATCCCAGCGTGGGCACGCCATGCGCCTGACCCGCCACTCTGGCATGGAGTTCCGTGCCGCATTTGTCCGCGCCATACGCGGTCAGGGGACGGGTGGGGAACCCCTCTTCCAGGGGCATCACGTCGTGGTCCCCGTAGACCGCGGCGGAAGAGGCGTACACCACGGGAACCCGCCTCCCCCCCCCGACCCGCCGGGCCGCGTCCAGAACCTGCACACTCCCGGTGAGATTGACCCGATGCGTGTCCACCCAGGCCTCGTTGGAGCGGGTCACCGAGGCGATGGCCGCCAGATGCCAACAACCATCCACCCCCTCCATGGCGTGGGCCACCACCCCATCCCGGGAGACATCCCCGACCACAATCTCGCAAAGAGGCGAAACCTGCTCCCTTCTGCCGGTGGAAAGGTCATCGAGAATCCGCACCCGGTCCCCGCGCGCAAGCAGCGCGTCGGCCAGATGGGAACCGATGAAGCCGCATCCCCCCGTAATCAACCAGGTTGCCATAAGTCCACCCCTTGTCCGGGTTACATGAAACGCAACCTCTGCACCGGCTCTCCCTTGATCAGGTGCTCATCGAAAATCTCGGCCACATCCTTGGGTTTGACGCCACCATACCAGACTCCCTCCGGGTAGACCACCACCGTCGGCCCCCGGTCGCACGGTCCCATGCAATAGGTGCCCGTCACCATGATCTGATCGAACAGCTCCCTCTTTTCCACCTCGGCCCCCAGGGCCTCGAAGACGGCCCCGGCGCCAACCGAACCACAGGATCCCCTGGGGTGGGATGCGGGACGTTGGTTCATGCAAACAAACAGGTGATGTTTCAGTTTCATCGTGAATCTTCCTCCGCCAATTTGAGTCAATGGATCCTTTTCGGGTTGATTTTGGGTGCCGATTGCCTATAAGTCAACTTGCCAGGATTTTTTTTGCCTCCCCCTCCCCCGTGGCCCCCGGGCGAAAAATGGCGAACTGCGGAATGGGCCTTGCTGTTCTGGAAAATTATGATATGCTAATGTTCCAAGAAACGAGAAGAGACGCTAAAACAGCCTGCCGGGAGAAAGGGCGGCACCATGGGAACCGACGCAAGGCGGTTTTGATGGTTGGTCATGGGTTAATACCAATTAACATGAGCGGATTCCATCGCATCACTATCAGCGCATCACACATTGAGGAGAAGCAATCATGCCGAGCTTTGAATTGAACGGACGCACCTACGAAACCGATGAAGACGGCTATCTGGCCAATCTTCCGGATTGGAGCCACGATGTCGCGGCCTATCTCGCCAAGACGGAAGGGGTGGAGATGTCCGAGTCCCATTGGGAGGTCGTCAATTTTCTGCGCGAATACTACGACGAGTACAAAATCGCGCCGATGATCCGCATCCTGACCAAGGCCATCGGCAAGAAACTGGGCAAAGAGAAAGGCAACACGAAATATCTGTATGACCTCTATCCGGGTGGACCCGCCAAGCAGGCGTGCAAAATCGCGGGACTGCCCAAACCTACCGGATGCGTGTAGTCGTCACACTTTCGACCATCCGATAAAAATTCGTTCGATGCCATCGAACGGCGTTCAAATGGATTGCCGACCACCAAGTCGGCAATCCATTTTCATGTTTCATTCATTTGGTTGCATGGGGAAAGCCGGATGCTGACCTTCCTCGCTTACAGTGTTCTGGGGATATTTCTCATCGGGTTCGTCAAACGAATTCTCGTGTATGTCCGAGTGCCCGCCCCTCTCAAAATACCCACCACCCCGGCCCCGGTCACCCGATTCGGCGTGATGTGCCGCCTGTTGGGAGAGGTGGCGCTGTTCAACAGTCTTTTCAAGGCGGACAAGCTCGCCTGGGCGGGTGGACTGGCGTTTCATGGCGCCCTGTTCGTGGTGCTGGTCCGCCATCTGCGATATTTTTGCGATCCGATCCCCCCATTTTTCGCGTATATAGAAATTTTCGGCATTTTGGCCGGAGTGGTCATGGCCGGGGCGTTGGCATTCCTGTTTTTGCGCCGGGTGATCTTCGAGCGGGTCCGTCACATCTCTTCCAAGGCGGATTACCTGATTCTGCTGCTGCTGCTGGCCATCGCGGGGTCCGGTCTGGCGATGGATTTCGTGTTGCGCCCCAACATCGTCGCCATCAAGAGCGGCATGGTGGCCCTGTGGACCACGGTGACCGGTCTGCCGCCCGCCAACTCCCCCGGGGACATGGTTTTTCTGCTCCATCTGCTTTTTGTCGGGATCTTGCTGGTGATCTTTCCGTTCAGCAAGCTGATGCACGCGGGGGGACTGTTCTTCAGTCCGACCCGCAACCAGGTGGACAATCCCAGGGAAATCCGGCACGTCAATCCCTGGGCAGACCAGTGAGACTGTTTGCAACCCTCATGCAGGAGATTTCCTAAGTGGCTGATTACGAACTGCCCCAGGTCGGTGAGGACATCACGACACCCTGTTTGAAGACCGGGACCATGGCGCATTTGAAGCCTTATCCCGCCATGGCCAAACACATGGAGCCGATGGGCTTTCCCGGTGAGCGCGTGGAGAACTGGCAGCGGAAAGGTGTGGAAAAATTCGGGGAGATGCTGAAGAAATTTCGCTCCCTGCAAGTCTACATGGATATCTGCGTCAAGTGCGGGGCCTGCACGGACAAGTGTCATTATTATCTTGGCACCGGGGACGCCAACAACATGCCGGTTCAACGCGCGGAACTGATGCGCAGTGTCTACCGTCGTTATTTCACCCCCGCCGGCAAGATGTTGCCCGGACTGGTGAACGGGGCGGACTTTGACGAAGAGATGTTGAACAAATGGTTCACCTATTTTCATCAATGTTCCCAGTGTCGGCGTTGTTCGGTCTTTTGTCCGTTTGGCATCGACACGGCGGAGATCACCATGGCGGCCAGGGAGATCATGAACGCCATTGGCGTGGGTCACAAATACTCGCTGGAGATCGTCGGCAAGGTGCATCAGATCGGCAACAATCTGGGGATTCCCAAGCCGGCGTTGCAGAGCACTTTGCAGTTTCTGGAGGAGGAAATTCTGGACTCCACGGGACACGACGTGCGTCTTCCGGTGGACCAGGAGGGGGCGGAGGTGTTGCTGATCACCCCGTCGGCGGACTTCTTCAGCGAGCCGCACATCCAGTCCCTGATGGGCTACGCGAAGGTGTTTCATCAGGCCGGCATTTCTTTCACGGTGAGTTCCTACGCTTCCGAGGCGGCCAACTTCGGGATGTTCATCGGTTCCTACGAGCAGCAGAGGAAAATCTCCAGGCGTGTGGTGGAACAGGCGCGCGCGTTGAAGGTCAAGCGGCTGGTGGTGGGCGAGTGCGGCCACGCGTGGCGTGTGGCGTACAGCTTCTGGAACACCCTCAACGGCCCGCTGGATTTTCTGGATCCGCGCTATCCGGCACCCCAGCACATTTGCGAGTTCACCTACGATTTGCTGCAAAAGGGGGCGTTGAAGCTGGACCGGGAAGCCAATGACGAACATGTGGTGACGTTCCACGATTCGTGCAACGTGGCGCGGGCCACCCGCATGGGACCCAGGAGTGGCGGGCAGTTCGAGATTCCCCGCGCCCTGATCCGGGCCTCCTGCAATCACTATGTGGACATGGACGAGGATACCATCCGTGAGAAGACCTTTTGCTGCGGAGGCGGGGGTGGTCTGTTGACGGATGAGCTGATGGATCTGCGCGTCAAGGGGGTTCTGCCCCGGGTGACGGCGTTGCGGCATGTGATGCAGCACAACAAGGTGAACTTCATGGCGATGATCTGCGCCATCTGCAAGGCGCAATTCACCAAAGTTCTGCCCATGTACGGGATCCCCATGGATCTGGTGGGCGGGGTGCATCAACTGGTCAGCAACGCCATCCAGCTGGGCGCCAGAAAGGGCATCGTATAATTTTCTCTCTGCGGACTTCGCGCCGCCCACTGGCAATCTCACTGGAAATCTCAAATGAGCCGAAACGATGGGCGGCAGCCTGATGAAATGCGCCCGGTCACGATCACCCGTCCGTTCAATCAGCGGGCGGAAGGATCGTGTCTGATCACGTTTGGTCAGACACGGGTGATTTGCACCGCCTCGGTGGAGGAGCAGCAGCCCCGTTGGATGAAAAACCAGAACCGTGGCTGGGTGACCGCCGAGTATGGGATGTTGCCCCGCTCCACCCACGACCGCACCACCCGTGAGGCCAGTCAGGGCAAGCAGGGTGGCCGCACCTTGGAGATTCAGCGTCTGATCGGCCGATCGTTGCGGGCGGTGACGGATATGACCAAACTGGGAAAACGGACCATCTGGATCGATTGCGACGTGATCCAGGCGGATGGGGGGACCCGCACCGCATCCATCACGGGTGGCTTCATCGCCTTCATGGATGCCTGTCGATGGCTGGAGAAGCAGGGACTGATCAAATCGTTGCCCATCCTGGATTTCGTGGCGGCGGTCAGTTGCGGCATGGTCAAGGGGGTGCCCATGCTGGATCTGAACTACAAGGAAGATTTCGATTGTGGCACCGACATGAATTTCGTCATGACAGGCAGCGGCCAATTCACCGAGATTCAGGGCACCGCGGAGAGCGCCCCATTTTCCCTGAACGATTTCAACGCCATGGCCTCGTTGGCCAGCAAGGGGATCGGGGAGTTGATCGCCCTGCAAAGGAAGACCTTTCTGGGTGAGTTGGCCATGTGAGTCTGGCTTTATACCTGCACATCCCCTTTTGCGTTCGCAAGTGTCCCTATTGTGATTTCTACTCCCTGGTGGACGCCAGGGCCGACCAGACCCGTTACGCCACGGCGCTGTTGCGCGAGTTGGCGTACTATCGCGCGCTGTTGCCGGAGCGGGAAATCCATTCCATTCACATGGGTGGCGGCACGCCTTCGATTTTGCAGGGAGAGGTGATCGTCGCCTTGTTGGAGGGGGTGCGGCGTTCGTGGCGGCTCTCCGGGGCGTGTGAAATCACTTTGGAGGCCAACCCGGAGTCGTTTTCGCTCTCAAAACTGGCATTGTGGAAACAGGCTGGCGTGAACCGTCTGAGCATCGGCGTTCAGGCCCTGGATGATGACCGGTTGCAACGGTTGCAGCGGCCCCACGATGTGGCGTTGGCCTGGAAGGTGCTGGAGGCGGCCCTGGTCTCCATGGACCGGGTGAGCGTGGACCTGATCTACGGGACGCCGGGCCACCGGTTGGCGGAGTGGCGGCGGGAGCTGGAAGCGGTGGTGGCCACCGGGATCGGGCATGTTTCCTGTTATGGGTTGACCTTGGAGCCGGGGACGGCTTTTCACCGGCGTGGATTGACGCTCCCGGGCGAGGAGGAGAGTGTGGAGCTGTTTCGGTGGACCCGCTCCTTTCTGGCGGAGCGGGGGTTGTCGCCATACGAAATCAGCAATTTCGCCCGTCCGGGTCAGGAGAGCCGCCACAATCTCACCTATTGGGAGTATGGGGACTATTTGGGGATCGGCGCCGCGGCCCATGGCAAGTGGACCCTGGAGGATGGCACCCTGTGGCGAAGCGAGAATCCCCGTGATTTGCGCCGCTACCTGACGGTCGGCGGCCTGCGGCGCGACCTTGGAAGGGAAGAGGCCGGCCGGGAGTGTCTGATGATGGGACTGCGCTTGACGCAGGGTTTGAGTCGCCGGCGTTACCAGGCCATCACCGGTCGTGATCTGGTGGACGACCAGGCCGAAACCGTGGGGCGGTTGCAGGCGTTCCACCTGTTGCAGGTGGACTCCGAACGGGTCAGCCTGACCGAAGAGGGGGTGCCGCTTGCCGACGCCATCACCCGGGAGCTGTTCTGACCAGGGGATGGAGGCGGCTCCGACACCAGCGATCCGATGGCGCTCCTTCGAGTGGCGTCGGTTCCATCCCCGCCCCCTCGCAAAGATCGAACGGGCGAGGTCGTTTTGAGATTTGGAAGCGATGATCACTTGACAGGAACGGAGAGGGTTGTACTTTCTATCAACACCCGCTCACCTTGCCCTGGCGCGAATCCTATGCCCAACCCGATCACCAGACCCGTTGAACCTCGCATCCTCATCGTGGAGGACTCACCCAGTCTGGCCTTGGCCATGCAACGGTTCATCCGTTCCCGTCTGGGTCTGCACTCCGACATCGCCCCCTCCCTGATGGCCACCAGGACGCTCCTGAACCAAATGGGCAACGGCTATACCCTCGCCATTCTGGATCTCACCCTCCCGGACGCCGGCCGGGAACAGATCGTCGCTGAAATCTCCCAACGCAGACTCCCCTCGATCATCTTCTCCGGCGAATACGACGAAACCCTGCGGGCCGAACTGCTCAACCACTACATCATCGACTTCGTGATCAAGAAGGATCCGTCCAGCCTGACCTACATGTTGCAACTGATCAAACGCATCCTGAAGAATCAATCCATCAAGGTTCTGGTGGTGGACGACTCCGGCAGCGCGCGTCACAAGGCGACCCAACTGCTGACCACCTACCAGTTCACCGTCCTGGAGGCGGCCAACGGACGGGAGGCTCTCGACATTCTCGACGTGGAGCACGACATCAAACTCATCATCGCCGACTACTATATGCCCGACATGAACGGCGACGAACTGACGGCCAAGGTCCGCACCCTCTTCACCAAGGAGTCCATGGCCATCATCGGTCTCTCCTCGGAGCAGGAGCAGCCCCTCACGGCCCGTTTTCTCAAGGCGGGCGCCAACGACTTCATCCGCAAGCCCTATCAGCCGGAGGAGTTCTTCTGCCGCATCACCCAGAACCTCGACAGCCAGGAGCAACTGGAGGAGATCCGCAAACACCACGATCTTCTGGCCAGGGAACGGGAAATCATCGAAACCATCCTCACCAGAATGCGCACCTCCGGACGCTTTGACGACCACAAGCTCCGTTTCCTCATGGAACCGGTGGAAAAGACCAACGGGGACCTCCTCCTGGCCGCCCGCAGACCGGACGGAACCCAGCATGTCCTGTTGGGAGACTTCACCGGCCATGGCCTGCAGGCGGCCCTGGGGGGGCCCATGGTCACCGAACTCTTCTACGACATGACCGAACAGAATCGTCCCCTTGAACAAATCGCCAATGAAATCAATCGTAAAATCACCATCGCCATGCCAACGGACATGTTTCTGGCAGCGGCCTTCGTGGAAATCAATCCCCAACGGACCCAACTCACCGCCTGGAATTGCAGCGTCCCGGACATCATGATCTACCGCAACCGGCAGCTTTGGCAGCGCATCCCCTCGGAGAACCTCCCCAGAGGCATCCGGGACCAGCCCGTCAAACCCGGTTTCATTCAGGAACTGCTACCGGGGGACCGGATCTTCCTGTTTTCCGACGGCATCATCGAGGAGATGGACCCTGGCAATAAACCCTTCGATTACCAAGGGATACAATCATTTCTCACCCGTCTGCTCTCGGAAGACACCACATTGGAAAATATCATCATTATCCTGGAAAATCATCGCCATGGATTTGAGCAGCAGGATGATATCACCCTGGTGGAGATCACCGCCTGATAAGATGCGCCTTGTGTGAAAAAAATTCATTTATGGCTTGAGAGCACTTGACATCGGACGAGCAACAAGGCAAGATCTCCACCCAAGTCGGCGCAGCACCCTATCCAATTGACATGAACTCGTTTTTTGTTGAAATCGCCCTTGAAACTGGTCCTCGCCTCCCGCAACCGCAAGAAAATGGAAGAGATCCGTCGGGTTCTCGCCCTGCCCGATCTCGTGTTGCTCTCTTTGGACGATTTCCCCGCCTGCCCCGAGGTGGTGGAGGATGGATCGACCTTCGAGGCCAACGCCGCCAAAAAGGCCGGCGTCGTGGCCGGATTCACCGGATTGACCGCCCTGGCGGACGATTCCGGACTGGTGGTCGATGGTCTGGACGGCGCGCCAGGCATCCATTCCGCCCGCTATGCGGGGGAGGGAGCCGATGACACCCTCAATCTGGCCAAACTCCTGTCCGAACTGGCCGCGCGACCTTCCGCCGCCCGTACCGCCCGCTTCCAATGTGTTCTGGCTCTGGCGGAACCCCATGGCACGACCCGTTGTTTCAGCGGTACCGTGGAGGGCCGCATCGCTCCAGCACCCCAAGGCTCCAACGGCTTTGGCTACGATCCGGTTTTCATCCCGGTCGGCTTCGACATCACTTTCGCCCAGATGGAGGCCTCGCAAAAGGACTCCATGAGCCATCGGGGCCGCGCTCTGGCGGCTTTTGCCCAAGCCATGCAAAACCAGAGGTCTGTCTGATTCTCATTTGAATCTTTATTTTTTTGCCAAGGAGAAATATCACATGTCGAAACTGGTTCCCCCCCATGGTGGTGGCGCGCTCAAGCCTCTGCTGCTCTCCGGCAACGCCCTGGATGCCGCCAAGGCGAAGGCCAAGGATCTGGATCAAATCAAAATGACCACGCGGGAATCCTGCGACCTGATCATGCTGGGGATCGGCGCCTTCACCCCACTGGACGGATTCATGGGCCACGCGGACTGGCAGAACGTCTGCGAGAACATGAAACTGGTCAGCGGGGTCTTCTGGCCCATCCCCGTCACCCTCTCCACCACCCAGGGTCAGGCCAACAGCCTCAAACTGGGCCAGGAGGCCGCCCTGGTGGATGAAGAGACCGGGGAGATCCGGGGCATCATCACCGTGACGGAAAAATACACCATCGACAAGGGACTGGAGTGCCGCTCCGTCTTCGGCACCGAGGACATGGAACACCCCGGGGTGCAAAAAGTCATGGAACAGGAATCGGTCAACATCGCCGGTCCGGTGCAGGTGCTCTCCGAAGGGGAGTTCCCCACCAAATATGCCGACATCTACATGCGCCCCGCCCAGACCCGCGCCCTGTTCGAAGAGAAGGGATGGAGCCAGGTGGCCGCCTTCCAGACCCGCAATCCCATGCATCGCTCCCATGAGTTCCTGGCCAAGATCGCCATCGAAACCATGGACGGGGTGCTGATTCACCAGATTCTCGGCAAGCTCAAGGCGGGGGACATCCCGGCGGAAGTGCGCGCCGAGGCCATCAACACCCTGACCGCCAACTATTTCGTCAAGGATACCGTGATCCAGGCGGGCTATCCCATGGAAATGCGCTATGCCGGCCCCAGGGAAGCGCTGCTGCACGCGGTGTTCCGTCAGAACTACGGTTGCAGCCACCTCATCGTGGGTCGGGACCATGCGGGTGTGGGGGATTATTACGGCCCCTTCGACGCCCAGCACATCTTCGACAAGGTGCCGGAGTCCGCTCTCAAGACCCGTCCCCTGAAAATCGACTGGACCTTCTACTGCTACAAGTGCCAGGGCATGGCCTCCCTGAAGACCTGCCCCCACGGCAAGGATGACCGTCTGCTGTTGTCGGGAACCAAACTGCGCAAGATGCTCTCCGAGGGAGAGCAACCCCCGGCCGAATTCTCCCGCCCGGAGGTGGTCAAGATTCTGCAAGCCTACTATGCGAGCCTCAACGAAGGAGACAAGGTGGAAGTCAAGCTGCACAAGGCAGCAACGGGTTAACCTCATGCCAATCATGGAAGTTGGCCGTATCATCAGTCACTAACAATTCAGGAGTCTCATTCACCATGCCAAGTTTTGTTATTCAAGCCAAATGTGACGGCTGCAAGGGTCAGGACAAGACCGCTTGCATGTACATCTGCCCCAACAACCTCATGAAGTTGGACAAGGGACGGATGAAGGGTTTCAACCAGGAGCCGGATCAATGCTGGGAGTGCTACTCCTGCGTCAAGATCTGCCCCCAGCAGGCCATCGAAGTGCGCGCCTACGCCGACATCGTGCCCATGGGTGGCGCGGTGATCCCGTTGCGCGGCTCGGACTCCATCATGTGGACCATTCAGTTCCGCAACGGCAACGTGAAGCGTTTCAAATTCCCGATCCGCACCACGGCGGAAGGCTCCATCGATCTGTATGGCGGCAAGCCCGCGGCGGACATGGCCAAGCTGAACGATCCGGGATTTTTCAATCTGGACGCCAAAGATCTTCCCAAGGTGGGTGCCTGATCCATCTTGTGCGACCCAAATCAAAAAATACCTTACTTGAAGGAGAATCCGTAAAATGGGAAGTTTTGGTAATCCCGACATTGTGGAAATCGAGACCGACATCCTGATCATCGGTGGTGGCATGGCCGCTTGCGGCGCGGCCTACGAAGTGATGCGCTGGGCCCCCGCGGGCACCCGCATCCGGCTGGTGGACAAGGCGGCCATGGAGCGCAGCGGCGCCGTGGCTCAGGGTCTCTCCGCCATCAACACCTATCTGGGCGACCAGGATCCGGCGGACTATGCCCGCATGGTGGCCAACGACCTGATGGGCGTCACCCGCGACGACCTGTGCTGCGACGTGGGCCGTCACGTGGACAACTCGGTGCAGTTGTTCGAAGAGTGGGGTCTGCCCATCTGGAAGCAGCCCGGCGACGAAGAGAAGAGCCTCAAGGACGGCGGCAAGCCG
>JADGCR010000419.1 GCA_015228895.1 Magnetococcales bacterium | reverse complement strand
AGCTGGCCGGAACCGGCCATCTGGCCATCTCCACCCTGCACGCCAACAACGCCTATCAGGCCCTCACCCGCATCGTCAATCTCTTCCCCCAGATGCGACACAAGCAGCTTTTCATGGATCTCTCCCTCTATCTGCGCGCCATCCTGTCGCAAAGGCTGGTCCCCGGCGTGGACGGCAAGCGCCGCGCCGCCGTGGAGGTGATGATCAACACCCCGCACATTGCGGAACTGATCCTCAAAGGGGAGATCGACCTGGTGAAAGAGGCGCTCCAGGAGTCCACCGAACAGGGGATGCAGTCCTTCGACCTGGCCCTGTTGCAACTCTATCGGGACGGGGCGATCACCATGGAAGAGGCCTTGAACAGCGCGGACTCCCGGGCCAACCTGGAAGCCCGCATCCATTTCGGCTGAGGAAGAACGGCATGGCGACCATTCTGGTGGTGGACGACGACAGCCAGGCCATCGAGCAGACCGCCCGCCTGGTCACCCGGGCGGGACACACGGTGGATTTCCTGCTGGAATCCCCTTTGCTGCTGGCCAAGCTGGAGCACGCCCGTCCCGATCTGCTGCTGCTGGATGTCAACATGCCCGGCCTGGACGGCATGACCCTTTTGAAACAGCTCAAGGCCCATCCCCATCTGGCGGCCATTCCGGTCATCATGATCACCGGCGAGAGCGAGGAGTCGCTGGTGCAGGCCTGCTTCGAGCTGGGCGCGGTGGATTTCGTCCGCAAGCCGATCCGCCCCCTGGAACTGATCTCCCGCATCCGCATCGCCCTGGACACCCAGGCCCACATCAACGCCATCCGCGCCAAGAGAGGGGAGCTGCAACGCACCCACGCCTTCATCGCCGCCATCCTGGACAGCATGGAGGACTCCATCTGCGTCATCGACCGGGACAGCCACCTGATCCTGGAGGCCAACCGGGTCTTTCTCGACCATCTGGGTCTGGACCGCCAGACGGTCATCGGTCGCTCCTGCGTGGCGCTGCTGGCCCAGAAGAGTCATGCCTGCCGACTCTGCACCGGACCCGGCCATGCGGATTGCGTCCTGGGGGAGACCCTGACCCACGGCACCAGCAATTGCCGGGAGTTCTCCTTCCGCACCGAGGCGGGCACCCCGATGCATACCCGGGTCTACGCCTTTCCGGTGCAGGACGATGCCGCGCGCCCGGACCGCATCGTTTTACTGGAGCGCGATGTCACCGCGGCGCGGGAGCTGGAAAACCGTTTGAAACACCTGGCCTTCCACGATCCCCTCACCACCCTGCCCAACCGGCAGCTCTTCAACGACCGCCTGCAACAGGCTCTCGCCCAGGGCCGCCGCCACAATCAGATGGTCGGGGTGATGCTCTTCGATCTGGACCACTTCAAGCAGATCAACGACACCCTGGGCCATGCGGCCGGGGATCAACTCCTCAAGGAGGTGGCGCGTCGGCTGAACTCCTGCATCCGGGAGAGCGATACCATAGCCAGGCTGGGCGGAGACGAATTCACCGCCGTCATCACCAACATCACCGAGGCGGAGCAGGTGGCGAAGGTGGCGCGCAAGATTCTCAAATCGCTGAGCCGGAAGATCCACCTGAATGCGGGCAAGGCCGCCATCTCCTCCTCCATCGGGGTGAGCCTCTATCCCCGGGACGGGGATGTCATGGCCGAACTGCTCGACAAGGCGGATCAGGCCCTCTATCGGGCCAAGAACGCGGGACGCAACAACGTTCAGTTCTACTCCAAGACGACCTGCGCCCCATGAACGGCGCGCGGCGGATGCGCTCATCGGCCTGGTGGTGGTTGTGGATCTGGTTTCTGCCCCTGGGGGCGGCCCAGGGGGCCAGCGCGCAGGAGGAGGTGCGCGCCCTGTTGCGGGATAAGGCTTTCTGCGGCCCGGAGAACACCTTTCCCCAGCCCGCCGAATGGGTCGCCCGTCCGGTCCGGCACGACCGCTGGGCCAGGGGCGCGGATCTGGCCGTCACGCTGGATCAGCAGATCTATCAACTGCTCATCCCGTTCATCCACCAGTATGCCCGCGAGAAGCGGCTGGATATCCGGGTGCAGGAGGGCACCTGCGGCATGTCCGCCGGGGTGGTGAGCCGCAAACAGTCCGACATCGCCGGTTTCTGCTGTCCCCCGGGGCGCAGCGACCGCCTGCCGGGATTGACCTTTCACACCCTGGGCATCGCCAGCATCGCCGTCTTGGTCCATCCGGGCAACCCGATCGGCAACCTCACCCTGGAACAGGTGCGCTCCCTCTTCTCGGGCCAGACCCGTTCATGGTCCCAGCTCCAGGACGCCATCAGCGGGGTGCCCGGCCCGCCCTGGCCGATCCAGGCGATCGGGCGCCTCCACTGCAAACTGCGACCCGGCCACTGGCGCGCCCTGCTGTGGGAACCGGACGACTTCAGCCCGCGTCTGGAAGAGGTGGGCACCATCCCCGACATGATCTACCGGGTCATGGCCCAACAGGGGAGCATC
>JADGCR010000418.1 GCA_015228895.1 Magnetococcales bacterium | reverse complement strand
AGCAACCGGAACTGGGCCGTGATGATCGCGAAGCGTCCCTTGGCCAACTCCGTCTGGGCGGAAAAGGCGGAATTCTGGGCGTCGAGGAGATCCAGCGCCGTGCGCGTACCCACCTCGAACTCCCTCTGCACCCCGTCCAGGGCGGCGTTGGCCGCCTCCAGGGCGGTATTCAGGGAGGTCTCGGCGGCGCGGGCGCTGTGCAAATCCAGCAGGGCGGACTCCACCTCCCTGGTGAGCAGACGCTGCAAACGCTCCACCTCCGCATCCTGGGCCTCCTTGTTGGCCAGGGACTCCCGCACCTGGGAGACCGTCAGTCCACCGGAGAAAATCGGCACGCTCAGTCCCAGATCCACCACATACTGATCCATCGGATCCCGGGTGCCCGCCAGTTCGTCTCCCCAGCGGCGACCGGCCTTGGCGGTCATGGCCACCGAGGGCCAATGGCTGGCCCGCCTGAGATCCACCTCCTCGTCGGCCACCTGCAATCGCAGCTTGGCGGCCACCAGGTCGGGACGCATCACCGCCCACTCCTGAAGCGCGGTCAGGGTGGCGTTCATGATGCCCGGATGAAACTCCGGAATCAGCAACCCCTCCGGCAGGTTCTCCCCGGTCAACTCGAAAAACCGGGCGCGGGTCACGGCCAGTTGATTGCCGGTATGCACCAGATTCGCCTCGGCGGAGGCCAGCCGGGATTCGGCGTGGCTCACGTCGGTGCGGGTGATCTCCCCCGCGTCGTAACGGGAACGGGTGGCCTCCAGATGGTGCTTGAGGAGATTGCGGTTGTTCTCGGCCAGTCGCACCACCTCCTGGGCTTGCAGCACCTCCACGATCACCAGCGCGGTATCCAGAAACACCGATTGCAAAACGGCCTGCAGATCGTACTCGAAGGCGGCGATATAGGGTTTGGTCTGTTGCAACCCCACCGTGGCTTTTTTGTTGAACAGGGGTTGGGTCAGGGTCAACACCATGGAAAGGGGGTCGGTGGCGTTGTGTCCCCCCGCCCAGTCGCTCAGAGTGTGACTCCGGGAGGCGCTCAGGTCGATGGTGGGCAAAAAGGCGGCCTGGCTTTGGGGAAACCGCTCCCGCGCGGCTTTCAGACGGGCCGCGACGGTTTGCGCCCGGGGATTTTTCTGCACGGCGGCCCGCACGGCGGAAAAAAAGGGATCCTTGTCGGCATCCTGCGCCCCTGCGGGCGGGGACCACCCCAGCAGCAGCGAACAACCGATGCCGAACACCATCATGCGTACCGCCAGCAATCCTGTCATCCCTCTTCTCAACGGACACGATCCTTGGAAACCAGCCAACCCACACGGTTCTTGGTCACGGTGGGAACAGTTATTGAACATATGGCCAGTTGGGGTCAAAAGTCCAGATGATCTCGTGCGAAATGGGCTTTTTCTTGAATGAAACGGAACCGCTCGGCGGGACGTTTGCCCATCAGGCGATCGAAGGTGTCGTCGGTGATCCCCTGGTCATCCACGACGACCTTGAGCAAATGACGGGTTTTAAAAGACATTGTGGTGTCCCTGAGCTGACTGGGATCCATCTCTCCCAACCCCTTGAAGCGGGAGATCTCCACCTTGGCCCTGGGCTTTTTGCGCAGAATCTCCGCCACCGCCGACTCTTTGGCCGCGTCGTCCAGGACATAGCGGCTGTCCGGACCCACGGTGATGCGATACAGGGGAGGCTGGGCCAGATAGAGCCGCTCCCCGGTGATCAGCGGTCCCATGAAACGATAAAAAAAGGTCAGCAGCAGGCTGGCGATGTGAGCGCCATCCACGTCCGCGTCCGTCATGATGATGATCCGTCCGTAGCGCACCTTTTCCAGTTCGAACTGCCGCCCGAATCCGGCCCCGATGGCGGTGATCAGATTCTTGACCTCGGCGTTGTTCTCGAACTTCTCCAGGTTGGCCTGTTCCACATTGAGGATCTTGCCCCGCAAGGGCAGAACCGCCTGCACATGCCGGTCCCTGGCCTGTTTGGCCGATCCTCCCGCGGAATCCCCCTCGACGATGAACAACTCGGTGAGCGTGGAGTCCGATGAAATGCAATCGGTCAGTTTCCCCGGCAGGGTCAAACGGGAGGTGGCGGTCTTGCGGGTCACCCGGCCCAGGGCCTTTTTCCGGTTCAACCGCTCCTGGGCCCGTTCCAGCGCCAACTCCACCAGACGGGTGGCCCGCTCCGGAGCGCCGTGCAGCCAATGATCCAGATTGTCCTTGATCACCGCCTCGACCCGGCGTCCCACCCCCGCGTTGGTGAGGCGGTCCTTGGTCTGGCCGGCGAAACTGGGATTGGGGATGAACAGGGACAACACCCCGTGGAGTCCGTCCAGGACATCCTCCGGGCTGATTTCGATCCCTTTCGGCAGAAGATTGCGCGCCTCGGCGAACTCGCGGAACCCTTTGAGGAGCGCGGCCCGCAATCCCGCCTCGTGAACCCCGCCAGCCGGGGTGGGAATGGTATTGCAATAATAGA
>JADGCR010000417.1 GCA_015228895.1 Magnetococcales bacterium | reverse complement strand
TGGGGGGGAGGAGTCAGGGCAGCACCCTGATGGGGGGGGTGGAGGCCCTGGCGGGGGAGGGGATGTGGGATCTGGTGGCGCTGGTGTTCGGCACGTCGATGCTGTTTCCGTTTTTGCTGCTGGCGGGATTGTGTCATATCCTGCTGCCCCTGAAGTTCGGCCGGCTGCCATGGAGAATGGCCTTGATCTTGCGCCTGGTGAACGGGGTGACTCCCTGGGCCATGATGGGGGTGTATCTGCTGGGTGTGCTGGTGGCCTACGTGAAGTTGATCGCCATGGCCACCGTGGTGCCGGGCGTGGCCCTGTACGCCTTTTTCGGTCTGATTCTGGCGACCTCCGCGGCCCGCGCCTCCCTGGACCCCCGCGTGGTCTGGAATCGCCTGCCGGTTTCCCCATGAACGGGCCTGCGCTGACCGGAGCCAGGGCCGGCTGGATCGGGTGTCATGTGTGCGGTCTGCTCAACCGCAGCCAGCCGGGGGGAGGGCAACGGTGTCCCCGTTGCCAGGCGTCCCTCCACCGCCGCAAGCCCGACAGCATCGCCAGAACCTGGGCTTTGCTGGTGACTGCGATGATTTTATATATTCCAGCCAACACCTATCCGGTGATGACGGTGATCAAGATGGGACGGGGCGAGCCGGATACCATCCTCAGCGGGGTCAAGCACCTCATCGAGGGGGGGATGTGGCCCTTGGCCCTGCTGGTGTTCATCGCCAGCATCGTGGTGCCGGTCACCAAGATCGGCGTGCTGATCCATTTGCTGGTTTCGGTGCAGCGGCGCTCCTTGAGCCGTTGCAAAGACCGCACGGTGCTGTATCGTGTGATCGAGGCGTTTGGCCACTGGTCCATGGTGGATGTCTTTCTGGTATCGATTCTGACCGCCCTGGTCAATTTTGGCTCCATCGCCACCATCAAGCCGGGTATCGGGGTCTCTTATTTCGCGGCGGTGGTGGTGCTGACCCTGCTGGCCGCCCGCAGTTTCGATCCCAGGCTGATTTGGGATCCCTTGGACGAGGGAGAGCGGAAGTCATGAGTGAAGGCGCGCAACAGAGCCGGGAGGAGGTCCCCATGGCCAGGGTGACGGTCGCAAGCCATGGAGGCCCGCAACTGGTTTGGCTCATTCCCCTGGTGGCGTTCCTGCTTGGGGGTTGGCTGGTCTATAAAACCTGGTCGGAAATGGGACCGAAAATCGTCCTGACCTTCAAGACCGCCGAAGGGATCGAGGCGGGCAAGACCCGCATCAAGCACAAGGCCGTGGATGTGGGGGTGGTGGAATCCGTGGTCCTGAGCCCCGATTTTTCCCATGTGGAGGTCCATGCCGCCCTGGTCAAGGGGACGGAACCCTATTTGACCAACGGCACCAAATTCTGGGTCGTGCGGCCCCGTCTGAGCATGCGCGGGGTCTCCGGGCTGGGGACTCTGGTTGCCGGTTCCCACATCGAAATGGAGATCGGCACGGGTACGGGTCAGTGGCGTTTCGCCGGTCTGGAGAGTCCCCCCCCTGGTGCGGGTGGACGCGCCGGGGAGCCGCTACCTGCTGGAGGCCGACTCCCTGGGATCCCTGGACGTGGGCGCTCCGGTCTATTATCGGGACATCCCGGTGGGGGAGGTGCTGGGGTATGAGTTGACCCCGGACAAACAGCGGGTGGTGCTGCCGGTGTTCATTCAGGAACCCTACAACCTGATGATTCGCGAGCATACCCGCTTCTGGGAGACGAGCGGGGTGGATCTGGTGGTGGACGCCAGTGGTTTCCGTCTGAAATCCAGCTCCCTGAGCCGCCTGATCATGGGAGGGATCACCTTCAATACCCCGGACAGCCTGGATCCGGGCAGGCAGGCGGAGGAAAACAGCCGTTTCAATCTCTTCAAGAACGAGGCGGCGGTGGCGGAGGGGTCCTACACCCAGAGACATATTTTCGTTTTGTATTTCAAAGGCTCGGTGCGGGGGTTGAGCGTGGGCGCGCCGGTGGAGTTCCGGGGCATCCAGGTGGGCAAGGTCACGGACATCCGCCTGGAGTATGATTTCCAGGAAGCCACCTTCCGGATTCCGGTGCTGGTGCAGATCGAACCGGAACGGGTCATCGAGATCACCACGGATGGCCTGAAGGCCATTCGCAACAGTGAATCGGAAAAGGATTTCCTGCAAAATCTGGTGAAACGGGGTCTGCGGGCCCAGTTGAAAACCGGGAGTTACCTGACCGGACAGCTGTTTGTGGAGTTGGATCTGTTTCCCAACACCCCCCTCAACCTGGTGAAGAACATCCAGAGTCTCTACCAGGAACTCCCCACCATTCCCACCAGTCTGGACGAGATCACCGCCTCGGTGACGGATCTTCTGAAGAAGGTCCAGTCCATGCCTCTGGAGGGGATCGGCCGGGAGCTGCACGAGACCCTCAAGGGGGCGAACCGCACGGTCAACGCCCCGGAGACCCTGGAAACGGTCCGGTCCGCCGCCGCCGCCATGTCCGAGGTGCGCGCCCT
>JADGCR010000416.1 GCA_015228895.1 Magnetococcales bacterium | reverse complement strand
ACAGGTTTCTCCGGCGCGGCAGGAGCCTCCGGGGGGGTCACCTCCCGGCCCCGCTTGCCCAACTGAAAGCGGCTGACGTTCTGCTTGTGTTCGGCGAAACTCTTGGCAAACACATGGGAGCCATCCCCCTGGGCGACAAAAAACAGTTCCTCGGTGGCTTCAGGGTGCAAGGCGGCGTGAATCGACGCCTGACCCGGATTGCAGATGGGGGTCGGGGGCAGACCGAACTGGGTATAGGTGTTGAACGGGGTCGGGGTGAGCAGGTGTTGGCGGGTGATGTCGCCACGATAGTCGTGGAGGCCGTAAATCACCGTGGGATCGCTTTCCAGGCGCATGTGGCGACGCAAACGGTTGTGGAAGACCCCGGAAATCCGTTGCCGTTCACTGGCCCGCCCCGTCTCCTTCTCGATGATGGAAGCCAGGGTCAACGCCTGCAACGGGGTCAGTTGGACCTCCGGCGCCCGTCTTCGCCACTCTTCGTGCAGCACCTTCCGGGTCATGCGGGTCATGCGGGCGAGCATTTCGAGGGTGGTATCCCCCAGAACGAAAAAATAGGTTTCCGGGAAGAGCCACCCCTCCAGGGAGGGGGCGTCCAGACCCAGTTTCTTGAGCAGGGCGGTCTCCCTGGAAAGGGTGAGCGCCTCTTTCCAGCCCTCTTCCTGCATGCGGGCGGCGACCTCCCGGACCGTCAGACCTTCGGGAAAGGAGAACTGATAGCGCACCACATCCCCATGTTCCAGACGGATCAGGATCCGGGGCGGGGTCTCCCCCGGCAGGAACCGATACTCACCGGCGTGGATTCTCGTGGCGCGCCGGTGGTGGAAGTAACCCAACAGGACAAACCATTGCGCCGATGGCACGATTCCTTCCGCTTCGAGAAACCGGGCGATGCGGGTCAGATTCCACCCCTTGTCGATGACGACACGCCTTGGGCCGTCCAGTGGGGTCTCCAGGAAACGGACAAAAAGCACCGCCCCCACCCCCATGGAGAGGAATCCCGCCAGCAGGGTTCCCAAAAAAAACGTGTGAAACCAGCGACTCAATGAAATCGCTTCATGACCAGCGTGGCGTTGGTGCCGCCAAAGCCGAACGAGTTGGAGAGGGCGAACTCGATCTTGGCCTCCCTGGCCGTGTTGGGAATGTAATCCAGATCACAGGCCGGGTCCGGGTCGGTCAGGTTGATGGTGGGAGGCAGCACCCCATGCTTGAGAGCCAGGGCGGTAAAAATGGCCTCGACCCCCCCGGCGGCGCCGAGGAGATGTCCGGTCATGGATTTGGTGGAGGAGATCATCAGTTTTCTGGCGTGGTCGGACCCGAACGCCAGTTTGATCGCCAGCGTTTCCATATGATCCCCGATGGGTGTCGAGGTGCCATGGGCATTGACATATCCCACCGCGTCCGGGGAGATGCGGGCATCCTGCAAGGCCGCGGTCATGCAACGGGCCGCGCCGTCCCCGTCGGGTTGGGGTGCGGTGATGTGATAGGCATCCCCGGACATCCCATAGCCGATCATCTCCGCATAGATGTTGGCTCCCCGCCGTTGCGCCGATTCCAGGGTTTCCAGCAGGACCACCCCGGCCCCTTCGGCCATGACGAAGCCATCCCGGCCCAGGTCCCAGGGACGGGAGGCGGCCTGCGGATCGTCGTTGCGGCTGGTCAGGGCCTTGGCCGAGGCGAAACCGCCGACGGCCAACTCACAGATTGCGGCTTCCGCGCCACCGGCCAGCATCGCGTCCGCCTCTCCCCGTTTGATGATGCGCATGGCGTCACCGATGGCGTGGGCACCTGTGGCGCAGGCGGTCACCACGGAGTGGTTGGGACCTTTCAGCCCGTAACGGATGGCGACATGGCCGGAAATCAGGTTGATCAGGGACATGGGGATGAAGAAGGGCGAGATCCGGCGTGGACCTCGTTCTTTCAGGAGATAGGCCTGATTCTGGATCGCGGTCAGTCCGCCGATGCCAGAACCGATGATCACCCCGCAACGATGCGCGTTGGCTTCGGTGATGGACATGCCCGCGTCTTCCCATGCCAGATGGGCTGCGGCGACGCCGAAGTGCATGAAAAGATCCATTTTTTTGACATCTTTTTTATCCACCCAATCTTCCGGCTGGAAATCCCGACACTCTCCGGCGATGCGACAAGCGAACTCTTCGGGATTGAAGCGGGTAATGGGACCGATACCGGACCGCCCCGCTGTCAACCCTTCCCAGACCGGCTTGACGCCCAATCCAAGTGGTGTCACCAGTCCAATACCGGTAATGACCACACGACGATCATCCACTCTTTGTGTTCTCCCTTGGCGGTAGGCGGTTGTGGAGCACCTGGCGACCTGGTGCGGCGGCCCGGTTCGATTCAGGCGTCAAGATTTTTTTTGATGAATTCGATCGCCTGTTTGACGGTGACGATCTTCTCCGCAGCATCGTCGGGGATCTCGCAGCCGAACTCCTCTTCCAACGCCATGACCAGTTCCACGGTATCCAGGGAG
>JADGCR010000415.1 GCA_015228895.1 Magnetococcales bacterium | reverse complement strand
ACAGGGGACCACGCCCGGCCTCGTCCACGCCGCAGACGATTGCCGAACCCGTCGCGGCGAGTTCCTGTTCCAGGCCCAATCCCGGCAGCGCGCGCGGCTCGACGGGAGGGGCTACCAGTCCCGTTTCTCCCGGATGCGGGCGCCCTTGCCGGTACGGTCACGGAGATAATAGAGCTTGGCCCGCCGGACATCACCGCGCCGCAGGACTTCGATCTTTTCCAGTTTGGGGGAGTAGAGGGGAAAGGAGCGCTCCACGCCTTCGCCAAAGGAGACCTTGCGCACCGTGAAGGTGGAGCGGTAACCGGCGTTGCGACAGGCGATGCAGACCCCTTCGAACAACTGAATCCGCTCCCTGGTCCCTTCCACCACTTTCACATGGACCCGCAAGGTATCCCCGGCCCCGAACTTGGGCGGGGTCACGGTCAACATGGACTGTTCAAACAACTGTAATTCGTTCATGGCTCATTTCATCCCATCATCTGATCAAAGCGACATGCCCATCATGGGGTATCGCCCGCTTTTTGTTCCATGGCCTCCAGATCGTCGGCCAATTCCCGTATTACTCTACGTTCCTGCCTACTCCATGCAACCCGTTCCAGGAGTTCCGGGCGTCGGATCAAGGTCCGCAACAGGGCCTGCCGACGCCGCCAGGCGGCCACCGCGGCGTGATCGCCGGATAACAGCGTGGCTGGAACCCGCATCGGACCACCACCGACAGGTTGCCACTCCGCCGGTCTGGTGTAATGGGGATGATCGAACAATCCGTCGCCGAAAGAGTCGGCACCGGCGCTCTGAGCATCACCCAACACACCGGGGATCAGACGGGCCACGGCATCCAGGATGACCATGGCGGGCAACTCCCCACCCGTCACGACAAAATCTCCCAGGGAGAGCTCCTCGTCGGCTCTGAGTTGGGTGAACCGCTCATCCACCCCTTCGTAGTGGCCACAGACCAGGATCACATGGGACAATCCGGCCAGACGACGGGCATCCTCCTGGCGGAAGGGTTTGCCCTGCGGGGAGAGCAGCACCACCCAACCCCGGTCCGGTCTCTGCGCCTCTTCCAGCGCCCGGTCCAGCACATCCGCCTTGAGCACCATGCCCGGCCCCCCCCCGAAAGGGGCGTCATCGGTGCGCTGGTGTCTGTCCAGGGCGAAATCCCGTATCTGGACCAGACGGGTCGCGATAGCGCCCCGCGCTCCGGCTCTGCCCAGAATCGAGGCCGACAGGATGGAGGCGAACATCTCCGGAAAAAGCGTCAGGATGGTGAATTGCATCCACTGTTCCTCGACGGTGACGCCAGGTCGTTCACAGACCGGGCATCAACTGCACCCGGATGAGCCCCGCGTCCAGATCCACCTCCAGGATGGTATCGTGGATGAAGGGGAGCAACCGCTCATCATCGTCCCGTTCCTCGTCTCCGGTGCCCACCCTCAACACGTCGTTGGAGCCGGTGGCGAACAGTCCGGTCACAACCCCCAACGCCCTGGGTTGAGGCACCTCCGGCCCCGCCGCCTCCAGTACCCGCAAGCCCTGCAACTGGAGCCAATAATAGTGATTCGCGGCCAACCCTGGAAGGGTGTGCCACGGCAACCAGATTTGGGTTCCCGTCAGGGTCTGGATCTCCTCCCGACTGGTGAACCCCCGCAGGCTGGCGAGAATTTTATCCCCGGCCAGGCGCCCCGCGAGACACTGGTATTCCATCGCCCCCGGCGCTTCCCGACCCAGACGCCAGAAGGGAAATTCCAGCAGCAGGGTCAAAGGAAAGGGAACCTCAGGGGCCGGGTCCGGCAGCAGACGGGCGATTTCCAGGGCATAGGGAACCACCCGGAGTTCTCCGCGCACGCCAAAAGCCCCCTGGATGCGCCCAAGGGCCACCCAACGGGTGGCCTCCCCGGTCATCGGGTCAGACCGGAACGGCCCGGGTTTGTTTGATCAGCCTTTCCACCGTATCCGAGGGAACGGCGCCGACCCCGATCCAATGGTCGATCCGGTCCATATTCAGGGAGGCCCCATCCGTCTTGAGGGGATCGAATATGCCCAGTTTCTCCAGGAACCGTCCATCCCGTGGCATTTTGGAGTCAGCCGCGACCACTGCGTAAAAGGGTCTCTTTTTGCATCCTCTGCGCTGCATGCGAATACGTACCGCCATTGCTCGTGCCTCTTTCTTGGTAAGTTTCGGTTTGTCCCGCGTCCTGCTTGGCGCATGACACGAAAACGATGTATTGTAGGGGATTCCCCCTGACAGTCAAGCCCTGCCGAACAAGAAAAACAAAATGGTCGCCGGAGGGGGCGAAAAGCGGGATCGGGCCATGCCGTCGGGGCACCGCCCTTCCCCGGCGCGTTCAGGAAGGCATCTCCGGCGGCTTGCCCCCCCCGAACAGCCCGGCCCCGGGAAACCCACCCCCCAGACCGGGAAAACCACCGCGCATGAACCCCTTGTTGCCAATCTTGCCGAAACGCTTCATCAGGTTCTGGGTCTGCACGA
>JADGCR010000414.1 GCA_015228895.1 Magnetococcales bacterium | reverse complement strand
AGAACTGCCCACCCAGAAACAGAGTGACGAGTTCAAGAAGATCGTCTCCCGTCACACCATGATGCATGAACAGTTGCTGAAACTGTATTCCGGCTACCGCCGGGATGCCCACCCCATGTCCATCGTCCTGGGGGTGGTGGGCGCCCTGTCCGCCTTCTACCACGACTCCCTGGATATCCGCGACCCCAGGCACCGTCTGATCTCTGCCTTCCGCATCATCGCCAAAATGCCCACGATCGCGGCGGCGGCCTACAAATATTACATGGGTCAGCCCTTCATCTATCCGAACAACAAGCTCGGCTACGCGGAGAACTTCCTCTACATGCTGTTTGCCGTGCCTTGCGAGGAGTACGTGGTCTCGCCGGTGCTGGCCAGGGCGATGGATCTCATCATGATTCTGCATGCGGACCACGAGCAGAACGCCTCCACCTCGACGGTGCGTCTGGCCGGTTCCTCCCAGGCCAATCCGTTTGGCGCCATTTCCGCGGGGGTGGGCTCCCTGTGGGGACCCGCCCATGGGGGAGCCAACGAGGCCGTCCTCAAGATGCTCCGGGAGATCGGCACGGTGGACCGTATCCCCGAATTCATCCAACGGGCCAAAAATCCGGACGACCCCTTCCGTCTGATGGGATTCGGCCACCGGGTCTACAAAAATTACGACCCCCGCGCCAAAATCCTGCGACAAACCGCCTACGAGGTCCTCAACGAAGTCGGCCACGGGGACGATCCCCTGTTCCACATCGCCATCAAACTGGAGGAAATCGCCTTGCAGGACGACTATTTCATCCACAAGAAACTCTACCCCAACGTCGATTTCTATTCCGGTCTCATCCTGACCGCCATGGGCATCCCACCCAACATGTTCACCGTGATCTTCGCCGTCTCCCGCAGCGTGGGCTGGATCACCCAATGGAACGAGATGATCGGTTCGGACGAGGGCATCGGCCGACCCAGACAGGTCTATGTCGGCCACGGACGACGGGATGTGCCCGACATCCTCGACAGAGAGTGAAACGTCGAACCCAAACCAGACACGGCCACACCCTCCGCCGGGATGTGGCCGTGTTCCCTGGCCCTCATCGAGGAGTGCTGCCATCATGATCAGTGCGCTGCGACGAATCCACCCGGTGGATTGGATCAGAATGTTCCGGACCGGCGATCACCGGCTGAAAGACCCATCCCTCGTTCGGTTCCTCCCCTCTCTGGCCAAAAAATCCGGGGGGCGCTCCCCGCCGCCAGAGATGAAACGAGGGAGGCCGTTTCACCCGCGCGCCATCCTGCTCATCGTCGGCATCCTGTTTCTGGTTCTGGGCGGCTACCCGTTTCAGTTGGCCTTGCAGAGCAAACAGTGGTCCCAGGTGGAAGGCAACATCACCCGTTCCACCCTGTCCCACGCTTTCCCGTTCCACCGGACCGACATGGAATACACCTATCTGTTCAACAACAACCGCCATCAAAACAACCGGATCGGTTTCGGACTCGGTGATCGCTTCTTCCTGCTGGAAGGGTTTGCCAAACGGATCGTGGAGCGCTACCCGACGGGAAAACAGGTCAAGATCTTCGTGAATCCCAAAAATCCGGCGGAATCCGTGCTTGAAGCCACGCCTTCCATGGGCGGCGGTTTCTTTCTGATGGTTTCCGGCCTGTTCTGTTTCTATGTGCGCGCCATCATGCTCCCGGAAAAATGACTCCTGCGCGCAGACATGGAAACCTGCACCCTTCCCGGTTCAAGGCTCCCTGGTCACCAAAACGCGACCATTCTCCTGACCCGTGCGGAAAAACCGGATGGATTCCGAGAGATGCCTGGCCTGTTCGGAGAGATCGCTGGCGGCACCATGCAGCTGGTTGGCCGTGTTGGCGTTCTCCTGGATCGCCTGATCCAGAAATTGCACCGCGTTGTTGATGTTTTGAATATCCTGACTCTGCTCCATGCTGGAAGCGGCGATTTCACGCACCAGATCGGAGGTGCGCTGAATGTCCGGACCCAACTGCCCCATGATGACCCCCGCCTGCTCGGCCACGGCGACGCTGGAGGCGGACAGATGGATGATCTCTGCGGCCGCGGATTGGCTGCGCTCCGCCAGTTTGCGCACTTCCGCCGCCACGACGGCAAATCCCTTGCCGTGCTCCCCGGCGCGAGCCGCCTCGATGGCGGCGTTGAGAGCGAGCAGATTGGTTTGCCGGGCGATCTCCTCGATCACCGAAATCTTGCCGACAATCTCCCGCATGGCCGCGACCGTCTGCTCCACCGCGGCACCGCCGACCGTGGTGCCCTGGGCGGCCTGCCGGGAGATCTGTTCGGTTTCCATGGCGTGGGCCGAAGTCTGCTTGATGCGCTCGGTCATCTCTTCCACGGAGGAGGAAGTCTCTTCCACGGAAGCCGCCTGGGATGAGGCGGCCTGGGACAGCGCCCCCACCCTTTCCATCATCACCGCGCTGCTTTCGGTCACCGATCCTGTCGCGCGATGCACCTCCACCACCACCTGGCGAAAGCGC
>JADGCR010000413.1 GCA_015228895.1 Magnetococcales bacterium | reverse complement strand
ATTTTTTCAGCGTTCTCGAATCTCTGTCTGGTATCCAGATATTGCCGGTAGGCGATGTGGACCTGGGAGAGGATCGCCATGTTCAAGGCCAGACGACGCATCCGACCGACCGCCTCCTGGTTCTCTCCCAGTCGGAGTTGCTCCGGGACGGAAACCAGGCGCATCAGATTGCCGGTCATCTGCACTCCGGCGCTTTCCCAGACCGATTGCATGGCAAAGGAGTTGCTGTCGTAGTGACGCCCGATGCGGAAGTCCAGGTTCGGCAGCAGCTTCAGCATGGCCTTGTGGGTTTCGGCCAGGCCGATGCGGGCGTTGTACATCTCCAGTCGCAATTCCGGGCGGTTGAGCAGGGCCAGTTGTTCCATCTCCTCCGCCGTCACCAGGATGGGGGTGACGCGGAGGGTGTTCCCATCCGGTTTCTGCAACTCGAACGGGGTGCCAGGCGGAAGATTGAGCAGCCTGGCCAGATGGCTTCTGGCCTGATTGAGTTCCTCCTGCAACGCCTCCAACTGACGCACGATGTCCAACAGGGCGCGCTGATAGCGCATGATTTCCAGTTGGGGTCTCAGCCGCTCCTGTTCCACCAGATAGGCGTCGTCCAGGGCCTGTTTGGCATTTTTCAGGATCGGCCCGATTTCGTCCCGCAATTCCTGGGCGCTGACCGCGCGCCAATAGGCGGATTGCACCTCCTGGATCTGGGTATGACCCAGTTTGCGACGGTTTTCCATCGCGATCAGAACCCGGTCGGTGGCCTGTTTGGCCTGAAAAAAACCGACACCGAAATCGAGCAGGTTCCAGGTCACCCCCAGATCCGCCGCCACCTTGCGGCGATCCTGGGAGGTGGTGAAACTGGCGGAAGGCTCGTCGTTGGTGACCGAATAGCCACTGGAGGCGTCGGTGGTATCCCGGGTGGTAAAGCCCGCATTGGCCGCCAATTTTGGCAGCAGGTTCAGGTTGGCCAGATCCACATCCGTCAAAGCCACGACCTTTTCCAGCATTTGCACCCGGTACTCCAGATTGTACTGCAACGCCCTGGCCATGGCTTCGTAGAGGTCAATGGGACCGGAAACCGCCTCCTGACCGGCAAAAAGGGCCTTCTGGTCCTGCTGCAACGTGGTCGCGACTTCCCGCATGGATAAAGGTTCCGGTTGCAGGGTGCAACCCAGCAAGCCGAAAGGAAGCGTCACCGTCAAGACGGACCCCCACCATTGGCTGTGCCCACTCGTTTTCTTTCGCGTCTCCATCCGATTTTGTGGCACCATGCTGGAGAAAAAACCGACTCAAAAAAATATTTTGATCCTGACTTGACTGGTCAAGCAAAATCAAGACCATGTTAATAGATAGTAACAAAATGTCTTTTTGCTTTTTTTTTTCGCCATGACATGGGATCATCTCCTCACAAGGCAAGACAGCCTTGTGTTCGTCGAAGTGGGAGGTGCGCACCATGACCAAATACTGGATGGAAGAGCCGCAGGGTCTGTTTCTGCCTCTCGAACCCCGGATGATGTTCGACGGGGTGGGAGTTCTCGCCCAGTTCCTGGATGACCCTGGCCACGACTTCGCCTCCTCCACTCCGGACCCCCCGGAACCTTCCCTGAACCTGGCTCTGGCCGCGCGGGACGATCGACCACCGACGGAACCTCCCCGGCGGGAAATTGTGTTCATCGATGCCGGGGTGCCGGATTATCAAACCTTGCTGGCAGGGGCCGCGCCCAACCGGCAGATCGTGGTGCTGGACGCCTCGCAGGACGGGGTGGAACGCATCACCGACGTGCTGGCCATTCCGGGCGCTCCCTTCGATGCCATCCACATCATCTCCCATGGGAGCGCGGGCCGGGTCGCGCTGGGCGCGACGACGCTCTCCGGGGACACCCTGCCCCGCCATGCCGAAGCGTTGCGGGGATGGGGCGACAGGCTCACCCCGGATGGGGACCTTCTGTTTTACGGCTGCGATATCGGCAGCGGAACGAACGGAACGGCCTTCATTCAGCGTGTGGCCGCGCTCACCGGTGCGGACGTGGCGGCCTCCGACGATATCACCGGCGCCACTCACCGGGGAGGGGACTGGCTTCTGGAGCAATCCACCGGCGGCATCGAGACCAGCCTGGCGGTGGACGCGCAGTCGCAACAATCCTATCAGGGCGCTTTGGCCACCATCACCGTCACCTCCCTGGCCGACAACGCCACCACCAACGGTCTGGTCACCCTGCGGGAAGCGCTGACGGCGGCCAATACGGACGCTTCGGTGGACGGTTCCACCGCCGGCAGCGGCACGGATACCATCCTCTTCCACGCCAGCCTCGCCAACGGGACCATCACTCTGACCAGCGAATTGACCATTTCCGACAACCTGGTCATCGAGGGGAGCGGCAACAACATCACCCTCAGTGGTGCCGGCGGCAATCGACGCGCCCTGTATGTCAACATGTCCACCACATCGCAGACCTTCAACCTGAACAACATCACCATCGACAATTTCGACCCCACATCCAACAATCTCGCGGGG
>JADGCR010000412.1 GCA_015228895.1 Magnetococcales bacterium | reverse complement strand
ACCTATGACCCCTACCGTGTCAAGGTAGTGCTCTCCCCCTGAGCTAACCGCCCATAAGCTGAAAACTCGCTTACACTAGATGTTGCTTGTCGCGCCGTCAACCCTTCTTTGAAAAATTACCCTCCCGACCGGGTTGCTTCGTCGGCAACTCCGGCTTCTTTAACCCTCCAGCAGAGAACGATACTCCTCCGCCGTCAGCAGCATTCCGGTGGCGTCGCTGTTGTTGGGTTTGACGCGAATCATCCAACCCTCCCCATAGGGCGCGGCGTTCACCAGCTCGGGCGAGCCCTCCAGCGCTCCGTTGATCGCCGTCACGCGTCCGGTCACCGGCGCAAACAGATCCGATACCGACTTGACCGATTCCACCACCCCGAACGGATTGCCCGCCAACAAAGTCGCCCCAACCTTGGGCAACTCCACAAACACCACATCCCCCAACGCATTGGCGGCAAAGGCGGTGATCCCTACCTCCACCTCCTCGCCTATCGTGCGGGCCCATTCGTGCTCCTTGCTGTATCTCAGATCCAACGGTATCTCACCGGTATCGGACATGGGCAAACCTTCCTCAGACAAGGCCAATGAAGTGGATCAATTCCCGACTATTGGACACGGAAATCCTGCAAAAGTCAATATATGGCATCCAACATGGGCGAAATATCCCGAACCGATCCCCCAATCCACCTCCATCGGCTCCTCCCGAAACCCACCGATGATGAGCCCTGGCCCTGAAGCGGACGAAAAAAGTCCCAAAGGTTCGGCCCGGCACCCCGATCTCAAGGAAGCAGCCCCCAACGTTCGGCGCTTGTTGTTTCGGAACCGGGATTTCCGGTATAGTTCGCCCAATGGCCCGGTGCTGATAGGGCCTACCCGTGGCAAGGGAGTTTCTGACCGTGATTGTCCAATGTGAAAGTTGCCGTGCCCAGTTCGATGTGGAGGATGCGATCCTGATGCCTTCAGGACGCAAACTCAAGTGTTCCCAATGTTCGGCGGTCTTCTTTCAGCCCCCCCCAAAGGGGAGCGAACCCCGGAGCGTCCAGGAACCGGATGACGATGATGCACCCACCACTCTGGCACGGCGCGCGAAACCGGAAATGCCCATGCCCGAACCGGCTCCCCAGGCGGCAAAAACCCCCGTGAATGAGCCGTTCCCGCCCACGGATCCGCTACAGGACGGCATCTCGGATGGCCTCGATGAGCTTTTGGGGGATGATCTGTTCGGCGATCTGCAAGAGATGTCACCCTTCTCGGCTCCCTCCCAGAGCAGTCAGGTCAGCTTAAGCGATGCCGGCAGCGGCCCCGGTCCTAAAGAAAGCTTGATCAACAACTACATCGATCTGGATGAAGAGGAAGAGGTTCAGGAACCCGAACCGCCGCCGCCACCGCCGCCGCCACCTCCTCCTGCGGCCAAACCCGCACCCCCTGCCCCCAAACCGGCAGCCGCCTCCATGGACGACGACCCGACCCAAATGGGCACCATGCCGCATCTGGCTTTGGCCAAGCCCACCGCCAGGGAGTTGGAGTTGGCACGATTGGCGCAAGAAAAAAAAGAGAAAGCGGAAAAAGCGCTCCAGGAGAAGAAACAAGAGCCCGTGGTGGTGGAAAAACCGGAGAAATTCATCAAGATGGACGAGAAGTGGAATACCGGGGAGCCCTCCCTGGATGACGACGAACCGTCAGCGCCGGAACCGGAGGAGGAACCGGAGCCGATCGAACCGGTGCGTTTCTCCACAGGAATGAAGCTCCTGGCCGGTCTCCTGCTCCTGCTGCTGGGCGCAGGCGCGGTGCTGCAAACCGACTGGGGAGCCTACAAACGTTTCGATATGACCAGCCCGTTCCGCTTCGGGGATACCCAGGGCGAGTGGCGGCGTTATCCTTTTGGCATGATGCTGGTGGTCTCCGGTACGGTGACCAATACCAGCCGGGTGGTGCAGATGGTGCCGGGCATCCGGGTGGAGTTGCTCACCGAGGATGGCAAGAGTCTGGGTTCATCCCAGGTCTATCCAGGCCGGGTGATCGACGCCAAAACCCTGGACGAAAGCAGCGAAACCGCACTGCGCAGCATGACGCAGCTCCAGGCCGAAGACAAAAAATTGAAAATGAACAAACTCTTGATGGGCAACGAAGCCCCCTTCCAGGCCATCTTCTTGAAACCCGCCGATGGGGCAACCCGTTTCCGTCTCCATCTGCAGCTTCCCGACGGCAAGGAGCAGACCGTCAAAGAGAAGCCGGTGGCGGGCGGCAAGGGGGCAGAAGGGAAACATTAGACAACCTTAAAGAGGCTGTCTGGCGTTTGCCATACAGCCTCCAGGGCGTGTGGACATGTGGCGTCAGCGGCCCTTGATCCTGCGTTGCGACGCCCCTTCGCTGCTCGCGGCATAACAGCCTGTTGATAAAACAGGCTGTGCGGGCCAAGGATGGCCCGCCGCAATCAAAGAGACGTTTTATCTCTTTGATTGCGTGAGAAAAGGCAAAATCGCATTTTGCCTTTTCGAGTTGAAAAAGGCCATGGATG
>JADGCR010000411.1 GCA_015228895.1 Magnetococcales bacterium | reverse complement strand
TGTCACCGGCTCTGCCTCCCGTGGGCGGGGTCTCCCTGGTGACCCAGTCCGGCGCGGTCTGCGTGGCCGCCCTGGACTGGATGGCCTCCCGCCAGTTGGGTTTGCACAAATGGATCGATCTGGGAAACGAGGCGGGTGTGACCGTGGCCCAGTGCCTCGCCCATTTGGCCCACGACCCGGCAACCCGGGTGATCGGCTGTCAACTGGAGTGGGTCACCGATGGCACCGGGTTTCTCAAGGCGGCCACGGAGGCTTCCCACCGCAAACCGGTGGTGCTGTTGTTGGGGGGGAGCAGCGCCTGGTATCGACGGCCCAGCGCGCATCAGGCGGGAGGACGCATTCCCTCTCCCGCGGTCTTCACCGCCATTTGTGGTCGCATGGGGGTGGTGCGGACCGCGGGGTTCCAGGATTGGCTGGATGTCCTGCTCGCCTTCTCCAGGTCCCCCCTGCCCGCCGACAACCGGGTGGCGGTGATCAGCAATGGGGCCGGAACGGGCATGTTGACCGCCGACACTCTGGATCGGCAGGGTCTGCTGCCCGTGGGACTCTCCCCGGACGCCACCGCCGCCCTGTCGTCGGCACATGCCGGCGACCGCGCGGCGGAAGGCCCCCTGGATCTGGGTTGGCTGGTCCGTCCGGAGCAGTTGCGCGCCGCCCTGGAGGTGGCGGCGCGGGATGGGGGGAGCGACGCCCTGTTGACGGTGCTCACCACCCCACCCGGCCTGCCCGCCATGGAGTTGGTGCGGGCCATCCCTCCCGGAGATCCTCTGGGCAAACCCTTGCTGGCGGTGCTGTTGGGTGGGGCCTCCATGCGCGCCGGGACCGGTGAACTGGACCGGCTGGGCGTGGCCGGTTATCCCACCCCGGAACGGGCCGCCGTCGCCCTGGCCGCGCTGGACGGTTACAGCCGCTGGCGTCGCCGCGGACCGCGCGTCATCACCTCGCTTGCGGTCAATCAGGCGCGGGTGAGCCGGCTGATCCAGAGGTGTCGGGTGCTGGGCAAGCGGCGTCTGAGCGATCTGGAGTCCAAACAGATCTTGCACGCCTACGGAATCGCCATCCCGGAAGGGGAGGAGGCCGCCACGGTGGATGATGCGCAACGGATCGCCGAGCGTCTGGGCTATCCGGTGACGTTGCACCTGCTCGCGTCGGACCTCCATCTGGCGCGGGAGATGGAGAGCCGTCACGACCAGGTGGAAGGTCCCAGAGGGGTCCGGGACGGTTTCGACCTGCTCACCCTGCGTTTTGCCAAAGAGGTGCCGACGGGGAGGGTGGAGGGGGTGTATGTGGAGAAATCCGTCGCCCACGGTCATCCCATCCTGATGGGCATGCAACTGGACGGGCAGTTCGGGCCGATGTTGCAGGTGGGGAGCGCCAACCCTCTGGCTTTGGAGGATGCCCATTGTCAACTGGCTCCCATCACCGGCGAGGAGGCCATGGCCCTGTTGCGCGGGGGATGTCGTCAGAATCTGTTCGATGAGTTGTGTCTGGATCTGACGGAAAACGAGTGGCTCGTGGTGGCGGAAGTGTTGCAGCGTCTTGGACAGTTGGCGATCGATTTTCCGCAGCTCGAACGGATCACCATCAACCCGTTGATCATCCGTCGCGCCGGACTGCCCCCGGTGGCCACCGAGTGCGACATTCAGCTTCAGGTTGGGGAGAGGCGCAAATGACGCACCAGACTTTCATGCCGGATCCGGAGTGGCGGACCCGCTACGCCGGAATGGTGGTGGACGCGGAAGAGGCCGTAAGGCGTGTCATGCCGGGACAACGGATCTTCCTGGCCACCGGGGCCGGGGTGCCGCAAGCCCTGGTGCGCGCCCTGGTGAATCAGCGCAACCGTCTGGCGGACATCGAGATCGTGACCCTCTTCATGGCGGGAGAGGTTCCTTTCGCGGTGCGGGAGTTGGCGGAGGTGTTCACCCTGAACACCTTCTTTGTGGTCGGGAACGTGCGGGAGATGGTGCGTGCCGGTCTGGCCGACTACACCCCCATTCATCTGTCGGACATTCCCCGGTTGTTCGGCAGCGGCCAGATGCCCCTGGATGTGGCCATGATCCAGGTCGCCCCTCCCGGTCTGGATGGCACGGTCAATCTGGGCGTCGCGGTGGATGTGGTGCGGGCCGCCGCCGAGAACGCCCGACTGGTTCTGGCCCAGGTCAATCCCCTCGTGCCCGTGACCCATGGGGATTCCGCCCTGGCGGTGTGGGACCTCGATCTGCTGGTGCCGGAGGAGATTCCCCTGCCGGTGATGGTTTTGCCCCCCCCGGACGAGACCCTGGCGCAAATCGGGCGCAACATCGCCGCCCTGGTGCCGGATGGGGCCACGGTCCAGATGGGGATCGGACGGGTGGCCCAGTCGGTGATCCGTTATCTGTCGGGCAAGAAGAATCTGGGCATCCACACGGAGATGATCTCCGACACCATTCTGCCCCTGCTGGCTGCCGGTGCCATCACGGGCAGCAACAAGTCCCTGGACGAAGGGCAGGTGGTGACCAGTTTCGCCCTGGGCAGTCAAGCGTT
>JADGCR010000410.1 GCA_015228895.1 Magnetococcales bacterium | reverse complement strand
CGCCCCAGGCCATGCGCCTGCTCGGTGACAAGGTTCAGGCGCGCCGCATTGCGGTCGAGGCCGGAGTGCCGGTGATGCCCGCCACCGCCACCCTGCCCGAGGATCCGGACCAAATCCGTGCCCTGGCAGACGAAATCGGCTATCCGGTGATGCTGAAGGCGAGCTGGGGCGGCGGCGGACGCGGCATGCGGGTGATCGAGGGACCGGAGGCCCTGCTGGAGCAGGTCGCCACCGGCAAACGGGAGGCGGCCAGCGCCTTCGGCAACGACGAGGTCTATCTGGAAAAACTGGTGCGCCGCGCCCGCCATGTGGAAGTCCAGGTGCTGGGGGACCGGGAAGGCAATCTGGTCCATCTGTTCGAACGGGACTGCACGGTCCAGAGACGTAACCAGAAAGTGGTGGAACGGGCTCCGGCCCTCTACCTGAACGACGCCCAGCGCCAGGAACTGTGCGCCAGCGCCCTGCGCATCGCAAAGGCCGTGGATTACCGCAATGCGGGCACGGTGGAGTTCTTGCAGGATGTGGATTCCGGCCGGTTCTACTTCATCGAGGTCAACCCCCGCATCCAGGTGGAACATACCGTGACCGAAGGGGTGACCGGCATCGATCTGGTGCAGGCGCAAATCCGGGTGGCGGGGGGGAGCCTCATCGGTTCGCCGGGCCTGCCGCAACAGGAGCAGATCGTCCTCAACGGCTACGCCCTGCAATGCCGTCTCACCACCGAAGACCCGGAGAACAATTTCACCCCGGATTATGGCCGTCTGTCCGCCTATCGCAGCGCCGCCGGGTTCGGCATTCGTCTGGACGCGGGCACGGCCTATGGGGGGGCCAGGATCACCCCGTTCTACGACTCGCTGCTGGTCAAGATCACCGCCTGGGCCTCCACCCCGGACGCGGCCATCCTGCGCATGGACCGGGCATTGAAGGAGTTCCGCATCTGCGGGGTGAAAACCAATCTGGGGTTCTTGAGCAAGGTGATCAACCACGCCCAGTTCCGCTCCGGAGATTACGTCACCACCTTCATCGACGATACTCCGGATCTGTTCGACTACGACAGCCGCAAGGAGAGCAGCACCCACCTGCTGGCCTACATCGCCGAGGTCATGGTCAACGGCAACAAGGAGACCAGGGGACAGGCCAAACCGGAGGTGTTTTTCAAGCCGGCGCTGCCCGGTTTCGATCCGCAGAAAATCCCGGTCGCGGGCAGCAAACAGAAACTGGACGAACTGGGACCCAAGGGGTTCGCCCAGTGGATGCTGGCGCATAAACGGGTGCTGATCACCGACACCACCATGCGGGACGCCCACCAGTCCCTGCTGGCCACCCGTCTGCGCAGCCACGACATGATCGCCATCGCCCCGGCCTATGCCCAACTGTTGCCCCAACTGCTGTCCATGGAGTGCTGGGGCGGAGCCACCTTCGATGTGAGCATGCGTTTTCTCAAGGAGTGTCCCTGGGATCGCCTGACCAAAATGCGGGAACTGATGCCCAATCTGTTGCTGCAGATGCTGCTGCGTTCCGCCAACGGGGTGGGTTACACCAACTATCCCGACAATGTGGTGCGGTTTTTCATCAGGCAGGCGGCGGCGGGCGGGGTGGATCTCTTCCGGGTTTTCGACTCCCTCAACTGGGTGGAGAACATGCGGGTGGCCATGGACGCCGTGCTGGAGGAGAACAGGCTCTGCGAGGCCGCGATCTGTTATACCGGCGACATCATGGACCCCATGCGCAGCAAGTACGCCCTGGGCTATTACGTCAACATGGCCAGGGAACTGACGGAGGCCGGCGCCCATATCCTGGGGATCAAGGACATGGCGGGACTCCTCAAGCCGGGGGCCGCCAGGGTGCTGGTGAAAGCCCTCAAGGAGGAGACCGGACTGCCGATTCATTTTCACACCCACGACACCAGCGGCATCGCCGCGGCCAGCATCCTGGCGGCCATCGAGGCGGGCGTGGACGCGGTGGACGCGGCCATGGACGCCATGAGCGGCGCCACCTCCCAACCCAGCCTCGGCTCCATCGTGGAGGCGTTGCGGCACACCCCCCAGGATTCCACTTTGGATATCCAGGCCATCCGGGCCATCTCCAACTACTGGGAACAGGTGCGGCGCAACTACACCGCCTTCGAGAGCCGGCAGTACTCCGGGGCCTCGGAGGTCTATCTGCACGAAATGCCAGGGGGCCAGTTCACCAATCTGCGGCAGCAGGCCCGCTCCCTGGGCATCGAATCCCATTGGGACCAGGTGGCCCGTGTCTATGCCCAGGTCAACGGGATGTTCGGCGACATCCCCAAGGTGACACCCAGCTCCAAGGTGGTGGGGGATATGGCGCTGATGATGGTCACCAGTCAACTGACGCCGGAAGATATCATGAATCCGGAGCGGGAGATCGCCTTTCCCGAATCCGTGGTGCAGTATTTCCGGGGTGATCTGGGTCAGCCCCCCGGTGGATTCCCGGTGGAACTGCAGCGCAAGGTGTTGAAAAACCAGACCCCTA
>JADGCR010000040.1 GCA_015228895.1 Magnetococcales bacterium | reverse complement strand
GATCGGCGGCAAAAAGTTCCCGGACAGCGGCAGCGTGACCGCCGAATACTACGAGGCCATCGCCATGGCCGTGGGGATCGCCTTCATGGTGCGGACCTTTGTGGTGGAGCCGTTCAAGATTCCTTCCGGCTCGATGATTCCCACGTTGCTGGTGGGGGATTATCTGTTTGTCAACAAGTTCGCCTATGGGTACCGCATCCCTTTCACCCGGGAGCGGATCTGGATGGACGCCCCCCCGAAACGGGGCGAGATCGCGGTGTTCGAATATCCCAAGGACCCGGCCAAGGATTACATCAAGCGGATCGTCGGTCTGCCCGGCGACCGGATCGCCTATCGGGAAAAACGGCTGTTCGTGAACGGGGAGCCGGTGCCGACGCAGGCCGACGGCGTGTTTCTGTACTACAACGAGTTCGAGCAGCAGGTGGAATCCCAACGTTATCTGGAGAAACTGGGAGAGCAACCCCACACCATCCTGCTGCGCCCCTTCGCCGGCGGGGATCAGACCACGGAGGAGGTCACCCCCCCGGATCACTATTTCGTCATGGGTGACAACCGCGACAACAGCAACGACAGTCGCTTTTGGGGATATGTGCCGGCCTACCGACTGGTGGGACGGGCGGTGGCGCTGTTCTGGTCCTGGGACCGGATGGCGGGCAAACCCCGCTGGGAGCGAATGGGCCAGGGGATCCGATAGCGAAGGTTGATACTTAAAATCAGGGGACAGATTCCATTATGAACGCACGACAGAGCCTTGGAGATCGGGAGTCGGGGGGATTTTTGTTGAAGGTGATCGTGGTCTTCGCGCTGGTGGGCATCGGCATGTCGTTGTCCACCCGCGTTGGCCCGGGCATTTACGATTATTTCCAACTGCGGGATCTGGCGGACCGGGTGGTCAAGGAGTACGCCAGGCTGCCCATCGAGGAGGTCAGACGGCGGGTGGAGTATGAAATGCATCGCTCCAAGCTCTCCAGGGATGACTTCGTGCTGACCAAGACGCCAAAGGGCTACCGGGTGGAGGTGGATGTGCGCATCCCTCTGGTCTTGCCCCTGGGTGATCAGGAGTTCAAGGTGTCGGGACACGAGGAGTGGATTTTGACCTATCAGGCGGACTCATGATCGATGACAGAACATGACGCGTTGTGGCAGTGGTCCCGTCAGCGACTGGATTACGCGTTTTCCGACATCACCCTGCTGCAACTGGCCCTGACGCACCGTTCCGTGGCCCAGGACGAACTGGAGAACGGGACGCCGGATGGCTCCGGCGCGGCCCATGAGTTGCTGAAACACAACGAAAGATTGGAGTTTCTGGGGGACGCGGTGCTGGATCTGGCGATCTCGGATCTGCTGTACCACCGCTTCCCGGAGGCGGTGGAAGGAGAGATGTCCCATTGGCGCGCCACCCTCGTCAACACCACGGCCTTGAGTCTCATCAGCCAGAGCCTGGAGCTGGGGCCCTGGCTGCGCCTGGGCCGGGGAGAGGCGTTGAGTGGGGGGCGGGACAAATCCTCCATTCTGGGCAACACCCTGGAAGCCATTCTGGGGGCGGTTTTTCTGGACGGGGGTTGGCAGGGGGTCGAGGGGGTGACGCGCCGGATGTTTGCGTCCTCCCTGGATCGGGTGGTGCCGGGTGGCTTGGGGAAGGATTTCAAGACCGTGTTGCAGGAACGGTTGCAGGCCGCGGGGGCACCCCTGCCCCGCTACCACCTGGAAGAGGTGCTCGGAGCGCCCCACGAGCGACGGTTTTGTGTGGTGTGTCAGGTGAATGAGGCGCTGTTCGGACGCGGAAAGGGTCGGACCAAACGGCGGGCCGAGCAGGAGGCCGCGCGCGAGGCGCTGCTGGCCATGGATCGACCAATGGAGGAGCAAGAGGTTTGAACGGATTTTCCGAAACGGTCGCGGACGAACGGACGGAGCGGGGCGACAGGCCATTCCGCTCCGGTTATATCGCCATCGCCGGTCGTCCCAACACAGGCAAATCGACCTTCCTGAACCGGGTTCTGGGGCGCAAGGCCGCCATTGTCACCCCCAAGGCCCAGACCACCCGCAACCGGATTCTGGGGGTGCTGGATCAGGACGGGGTGCAGATGGTGTTTCTGGATACACCGGGCATTCACGATCCAGGGCGGATGCTGTTGAACCAGTCCATGGTGCAAGCGGCGATGGACTCCTGCCGGGAGGCGGATCTGACCCTCTATTTCGTCGATGCCGCCACGGGGGTGACCGCCGAGGACCGGCAGATCCTGGCCCGCCCCCCCCTGTCTGGATCGGTGGTGATTCTGGTGTTCAACAAAATGGATCGCACTCCGAACCCCCGGCTGATGCAGCGTCTGGCGGAGGTGGGTGACTGGGCGGGCACGGTGTTTGTCGAGGCGGTGCCCATTTCCGCGTTGACCGGCAAGAACGTGGAGCGGTTGCTGGGGTTGTTGCCCGGATTGCTGCCGGAAGGCCCCCGTTATTTTCCCGCCGGGCAGTGGACGGATCAGCGGGACTCCTTTCTGATCGCGGAGGTGATCCGGGAGAAGCTCTTCATGCAGTTGCAGCAGGAGCTGCCCTACTCCCTGGCGGTGCGGGTGACGGGTTGGGCGCAGCGTCCCCCCCCCTCTCCGGTATGGGATCTGGACGCGGTGATCCTGGTGGCGCGGGAGTCGCAAAAGGGCATCGTCATCGGCCACAAGGGGAGTGTGCTCAAACGGGTGGGCGCCCTGGCCCGCAAGGAGCTGGAGGTGATGTTCCAGGGGTCGATCTTCATGCGTCTGCGGGTGCAGGTGAAAAAGGATTGGAACGGGGATCCACGGATGTTGTCGGATTTGGGCTATACGGAGAGCGCCGGGGATGCGGATTGAGGACGACGCCCTGTTGTTGCGGCGGATTCCGTTCCGGGACGCCTCATGGATCGTCTCGCTGCTGACCCGCCGTCATGGGATGCTGTCGGCGATGGCCCGGGACGCGCGGCGGGGACCAGGGGAGGCGCGGGCCGCGTTGACCGGCTTTCACTCGCTGCTGGTGGAAGTCCGTGGCCGGGGGGAGCACGCCATGGGCACCCTGGGTCATGTGGAGATCGTGCGGGTGCGGCATCGTCTGCCCTTCATGCCGGTGGCGGCGGCGGCGGCCCAGGTGCTCGGGGAAGCGGTTTACCGGTTTGTCCTGCCGGGGGATGTGCGCCAGGAGGCGACCCACGGGGTGCTGGAGAGCGCACTGGACGCCCTGGATGCGGGACGGGAGCCGTTGGTGGTGGCGGGAAGCGGGCTGGGACAACTGCTGTGGCTGTTTGGCTATGGCTGGCGGGTGGATCTCTGTATCGGCTGCGGTGGCGACACCCATTTGAGCTATTTTTCCACGCGGCGGGGGGCGGCTGTCTGCGCCGCCTGTGGCGCGCCCTACGCGGGGCGGTTGCAGGGATTGAACGACGCGGTGCGTCGGACCATGGCCCGGCGGGATTGGCCTCTGGGGCTGGAACGGTTGTCCGTGCACGATCTGTCCATTTTTTATCGGATGGTTGTGGCCAGACTGGTCCTGACGGGAGGCCGCTCTTTGGCCACGGATGTTCCGTTTCGTCGGCTGGCGTTGGTCACTCCGGTCGCCGAGACATCACCCATGATGAAAGGAATGCAGAATGATCGACAAAGCTTTGCTTGAGATTCTGGTTTGTCCCCAGTGCAAAGGCACCTTGGAATACGACGCCAAGGCCGGTGAACTGCTCTGCCGCGCCGACCGCATGGCCTTTCCCATCCGGGATGACATTCCGGTCATGCTGGTGGACGAGGCGCGCCATCTGGAGTGACGGAGAAGACGCGCAAGGGGAACGAACGGTCGGGGATCGTCCCGCATCATTCCACCTGCCGACGCTCCAGAGCCATTTTGTAAAGCTCGGAGGCGGACAGGCCGGTCTTGGGGGCCAGGTTCCGGGTGGCGTCCCGGATGGACACTCCCTGGGCCAGGGCCGCGTCCAACAGGGCGACGGTCTGTTCCCGGGAAGGCGGAACAAAGGAGCCCTTGTCCAGAATCACCACGATCTCGCCCCGGACCTCCTCGCGAGCGAAACGGGCCGCCAGTTCCGCCACCGAACCCCGGTAAAGGGTCTCGAACACTTTGGTCAATTCCCGCGCCACCATCACGGGACGGGATCCGGCCCCGGCGGCCTCCAGGTCCGCCAGAGTCGCGGCCAGACGCTGCGGGGATTCGAAAAAGGCGACCGTCCGCTCCTCCTGCACCAGGGCTTCCAGGCGTCTGCGCCGCGCCATCCCCTTGCGGGGCAGAAACCCCTCGAACACAAAGCGCTCACACGCAAATCCGCTCCCGGAAAGAGCCGTGGTGACCGCCGTGGCTCCCGGCAACGCCTCCACCGGCACCACATGCCAGGCGGCGCGCACCAGAGGGGGACCAGGATCGCTGATGCCGGGCGTCCCCGCGTCCGAAACCAGGGCGATCCTCTGACCCGCCGCCAGTTCGGCCAACAGACCGGGAATCATCCGTTCCACCGTGTGATCGTCGCAATGGGTCACCCGGGTGGTCACCCCGTAACGGTCGCACAAGATCCGGGTGCGCCGGGTGTCCTCCGCCAGGATGCGATCCACCTCCCGCAGAATGCGCACGCCACGAAAGGTCATATCTTCGAGGTTGCCGATGGGGGTGGGAACGATGTACAATCTTCCAACTGAAGCGGTCGTCTCACTCATGGACTCTTTCTCACGATGCGTGCTCCTCTCAATCCCCTCGATCATTTCCGCGCCAGCCTCCGACGCGGCCTGCTGGCTGCTGGCGTCGTTTGTCTGCTGACGCCGGCCACGCTCACAGCGGAACGGCTGCGAACGGAAGCCCCCATCAGTGATACCACCGGCAACCCGCAAAAAGCCAGCCCCAACCTGGAAGCCGATTCCCCACGGGCGTTCACCATCACCCCGTACAACGAACCGGTGGCGGAATCCCCCTGGCAGCGACTGATCAACGATTTTCTGAACACCACCAACCAGGACCACTCCCGCGCCTTCCTGCAAAGAACCCCGCCCACCCCGGCGGCACCGGACCAAATCCGGGAACTCTTCCTGGCTCTGGAGCCTTTGTCGCGGCAACAACTGCAAACGGTCTTCGAGCGCCAGCCCGCCGGGTCCTCCCTGCTGCCGTTTCTGCAACTGGTCCTGGGGGACCGACTGGCCGCGGACGGGGAGGAAAAGGAAGCCCAGGGAATGTGGCAGAAAGCCGCCCTCTCCCCACTGGTCAACGGGGAGGCCATGCGACGCATCGCCAACGATTCCGACCAGAAAACCGCGGTGGTCGCGGGTCTGATGATCCCCCTGAGCGGGCCTTCGGCCCCCATGGGCAACAACCTGATCCTGGCGGCCAGAAAGGCGTTGGCCGATTACCGGGACGTCAATCTGCACCTGGAGGTCGCCGACAGCGGCGGCAGCGAGACCACGGCCCGGGCGGCGGTGCAGAATCTGGTCTCCCGAGGCGCCCAGGTCATCGTCGGACCGATTTTCCACCCGGAGGCCATGGGGGCCGCCAAAACGGCGGGAGCGCAGAAAATCCCCATCATCACCCTGAATCCCCGCCAGGAGATCCTGGCCCTGGGGGGGGCCATCTATCTGAACGCCTTCCAGCCGGACGCCCAGGCCCGTGTCATGGCCCGTTACGCGCTCTCCACGGCGGGCCTGAAGCGCATCGCCATTCTGGCGGCGGATTCGGATTATGGCCGGCTGCAGGCGCAGACCTTCGCGGAAGAGATCGTGACTCTGGGAGGGACCATCACCCGCTCCATCCTCTTCCCGGAGCAGGAGACCGACTTTTCCACCGCCATCAAAATGCTGGTCCATCTGGACCCGGAAGAGGTCAAAACCCGCCTGGCGGCCAGTCGCGCCGGGACCACCCAGGGGACGAAAGGGGGCAACCCGCCCCGCACGGAAAAAGAGCTGGAACCTCTGGTGGATTTCGACGCCCTCTTTCTGCCCGCCACGGCCCGACAGGTGAGGCTGATCGCCCCACAAGCCGCGGTATTCAACATCCGCGCCCCCAAAATCGCTTTGCTGGGCGCCTCGTTGTGGAATCGGCCCGAACTGCTGGAGGAGTCGGAATCCCTCATGGGGGCCACCTTCTGCGACATCCACCAAACTTCCCGTGATCACTTCAACACCACCTATCAAAAAATCCTGGGGGTGGCCCCCGTCCCCGCCCTCTCCATGCTGACCTACGACAGCATCGCCATTCTGGCGCAGCTGCTGCGGGATCAACGACTGGGCGGTCCGGCCTGGCAGCAGGGAATCACCAGACCGGGCGGTTTCCACGGCAGCGCCGGTCTGGTCCGTTTCCAGGACAACGGCGTGAGTGAACGTTACTTCCATCTCTTTCGCATCGAAGGCAAAACCATCCAGCCCCTCTCCCTTCCGGCGCAGAACGGCGCCCTGGAGCCGGGTCGCCGCACCCCGAGACCTCCCGCGCCAGAAGAGAACCCGCCACAGGCACCTGTGGAGGAGAGCGGTTCCGAACCCAACGAACCTCCCATCCCGGAAGGGGAAAGCTCCGAAGCGGAGCTGCCCGTCATCCCACTCTCGCAATAAGGATCACCACCATGTCACCCGCCGCCATCACCCCATCCGGCAACGCCCCTTCCATGAAGAACCTGAACGCCGCGACCCAGACCAAACAGCGGGTCTCCCAGAACCGCGCCGTGGCCCAGGCGGAGAAGGAGCAGATCAAACGCGCCGAGAAAAAGACGGAACGCACCCAACCCGGCAAGCAGATCTACCGTCAGGAGAACAGCGCCGAACAGGCGAACAGCCGGGGAACGACCCGATCCAACCGGATCGACATCAAAGGCTGACGGGAGTTTGCGTCGGCATGTCTCGCGAACCGGGCGACGACGCCATGGAGCCGCCGCCCCGTCCCTTTAAAAACGCGGATCTCTGCACCCATTGTGGATACTGTCTGCCGGTTTGCCCCACCTATCGCGTCGATAACGACGAGACCGAATCCCCACGGGGTCGGGTCAGCATCGTTCTGGCCCTGGCGTCCGGAACCCTGACCCTGGAAGAGGCCACGACGGCCCTGTCCCGTTGTCTGCTGTGTCGCGCCTGTCACAAGGCCTGTCCGGCCGGAGTCAGACCCGCCAAACTGGCGCTGTTGGCCCGCAATCAGCAGCCACTGCCCTCCACCGCCGCCAGCCGCCTCCTCCACCGGATCACCGACAGCCCTGCCCTGACCGCCCTGGCCGCGCGGTGGCTCTCCCGGTATCAGGCTTCCGGTCTGCAACAACGGATCCGGCGTGGCTCCCTGCTCCCACGGTTCCCCGCCCTGGCCCGTCTGGAGGCCCTGCTCCCCTCCTTCCGGCCTGGAGAGACCATCCCGGAGCGACTGCCGCCACCAGGCCCATCCCTCCGGGAGCAACCCAGAGTGGCCCTGCTGGCGGGTTGCATGGCGCGACTGTTTTATCCCCGCATCGCCCCTTCGCTGGAGAACCTGCTGACCCTGGGCGGATGCGAGGTCGTTGTGTTGCGCGGTTTCGGCTGCTGCGGCGCGCCCTACCGGGAGGCGGGGGACCGGAACCGGTTTCTCCGACAGGCCAGACGCACCCTGGACGCCTTCATCGCCGCCGGTCGGGTGGACGCCATCGTGTGTGACAGCGCCATCTGCGCGGTCACGGCGGGCGGTTACGCCCGCTCCCTGGCCGAGGATCCCCATTACCGGGAACCGGCCAGGGCGTTTTCCAGCAAACTGGTGGACCTGAATCGTCTCCTGCTGTCACGACTCGCGGCGAGAGAAATCAGCTTCGGCGTTCCGGACACGCCCAGCGCGGTCTATCATGACCATTGCCAAACCCGATTCGGATTGGGTATAATGGAAGAACCGCGGAAACTGCTTGCGCTCCTGCCCATCGAACACCGGGAGGTGGCCCGGACGGAGAGCCAGGTCTCCTGCTGCGGGGCCGGTGGAGAGTATCGGTTGCGCCATCCGGAACGCAGTCAGGCCATTGGGGCGCTCAAGCTGGAGACTCTCCTCGCCACGGGCGCGGAGTGCATCGTGGCCAGCAACCCCGGTTGCATGCTGCACCTGGAAGCCGGCGCGCGGCAAGCCGGCCTCCCGGTGCGCGTCATACATTTGGCTGAATTGCTTTGGACCGCAGTTCTCAACAGTCCTGACAAGAAATGGGGAAAGAAATGAAAAAATCATCTCGTGTCACCTTGTTTTCCATCCTGCTGCTCCTGGGAGCGACCGCTGTGTTCCTGTTGCCCGACGACGCCTGGGCGGGACGCTTCGGCGGTGGCAGTTCCGTGGGTTCCCGCGGTTCGAAGAGTTTTTCCACTCCCAGACAGGCCACGCCCCGCAACGCGACCCAACCATCTCCAAGCCATCAGCAAACCGCGTCCGCCTCCCCGACCGGCTCCCGTTGGGGTTCCGGACTGCTGGGGGGCATCGGTGGCTTCATGCTGGGGGGTCTGCTGGGTTCCATGCTCTTCGGCGGGGCCGGAGAGAGTGGCGGGCTCGGTTTCCTGGAGATCCTGTTGATCGGCGGCGCCCTCTATTGGCTCTTTCGCTGGTTCAAAGGCCGGCAGGCCGGGGCACCCGTCCCGGAGTCCGGAAACGCGGCCTTCTCACCGGCCTGCGGCAATCAGGGCGCGCCCGCCACCATGCCGCCGGTCTCCAACCGCATCTCCCTGAACAAGTCCCCCCTCCCCCACTCCTTTTCCATGGGGGGCGCCGGACCCGTGGACGAGGTGTCGCAAGGGCTGTCCCAGATCGCGGGCATGGACCCCGGTTTCAACGAAATGCAATTCCTGGCCGGAGCCAAATCGGCCTATCAACAGATTCAAAGCGCCTGGAGCGACTGGAGCGTGGAGCGTTTGCGGCCTTTGCTCACCGAACGGATGTGGGACATCATCCAGTCCCAGGCCCGGGAGAGACAGGCGGCGGGACGACGGGATATCGTGGAGAAAATCCGTTTCGATGTGGCTGAAATCTCCGAGGCGTGGCAGGAAGCGGGTGAAAACTGGCTCACGGTCCACTTCCTGGTGGACATGGTGGAATACGAAACCGATGTGGCCGGTCGCATCTTGAATGGCACCCCCGATCAGTCCATCAAGGTGGAGGAGTATTGGACCTTCTGCCGTCCGGTGGGATCGCCCAACCCCAACTGGTTGCTGTCGGCGGTCCAGCAACCCGGTGAAGTGGCCAGAAGTATTCAGTGAAACGCATTCTTGACAGTCATAAGTGGTTCCGGTTGCCGGATATCGTTCTGGCAATCGGGCTGCTTGTGCTGGCAGGCTGTTCGTCACCGCCTGACACCACGGTCACGGCTGAAAACAGTCTGCGGCAGGTCTCCTGGAACCAGGTATCCAAAGTTTTGCAACAAGACAACGACCTCGCCACCTGGGCCAGCGCCCTGGAGGCGAGTGCCGGCTACTACGAATCCCTTCCGGGGGACACCCGGATCCGTTTTGGTCCAAAAACCTTCCCTTCCAGAGAGATGGCCGCGGCGTGCCGGGATCTGGCCCAGGCGGCCCGCTCCATGGAGCCTGCGGCTCTGCAGGAACACCTGAAAAACCACTACCTGCTGTTTCACTCCGTAGGCAACGACCAGCAGGGCGAAGTGATGGTCACCGCCTACTACGAGCCACTGCTGAAAGGTTCCCTCACCCCCGGCAAGGGGTATTCCCACCCCATTTACCGACGCCCTGACAATCTGGTGGAGGTGGATCTGGCGGAGTGGTGGCCGGATTTCAAGGACAAACGCATTCAGGGGCGCCTGGAAAAGGGCAATCTGCGCCCCTATTACGATCGCGCCCAGATCGACAATGACAAGGCGCTGAAGGGCAAACGCCTGGAACTGGCTTGGGTGGACGATCCCATCGACCTGTTTTTTCTGCATATTCAAGGATCCGGTCGGGTGATGCTCCCGGATGGCTCCGCCATGCGGGTGGGATACGCGGGGACCAATGGCCAGCCCTACCGCTCCATCGGCACTCTGCTGATCGAGGAAAACCAGATTCCCAAAGAAAAAATGAGCCTTCCCGCCCTGCGCCAGTGGCTGAAAGAGCACCCGGACCAGGTGGAGCGGGTACTTAACAGCAATCCCTCCTACGTCTTTTTCCGCAAGATCGACGGGGGTCCGTTTGGCACCATCGGCGTGCCCCTCACCGGCGAGCGTTCCATGGCCACGGACGCCCAACTGTTTCCCAAGGGAGCGCCCGGATTGTTGTATGTCACCCTGCCCGAATTCGCCCAGGACGACACCGTGAGCCAATGGCGTTTCCAACTCCGTTTCACGGTCAATCAGGATAGCGGCGGGGCGATTCGCGGGGCCGGACGGGTCGATTATTTCATGGGCCACGGCGAAAAAGCGCTGCGCACCGCGGGCATCATGAAACAGACCGGCGCTTCTCTCTACTTTATCGCCCCCCGTCCACCAGACGAGCCGCGAGGCTTTTGGCAACGGTTCGGCAACTTCTTCAACTGATTCGAGTCAACCGGCATGATTAGGCAGGAGAACGCCTGGCAAACCACACCAAACAGAGGGCGTCTGGCCGGAGGAGTCATCACGGGCATTTTAACAACTGTTATTGTTATCATTGCCATCTGGTCCGTGGATCTGGTGCAGTTGGAAAAGCAGCATTTACAGAACCGCGCCCAGGTGCAGGACGCCCTGGGGGTGGTGCGCGCCAATCTGGAAGCCGCGTTGAACCGCCGTCTGCATCTGATTCAGGGATTGAGCGCATTCGTCATCACCAATCCACGGTTTTCCGAGACCGAGTTTCACACCTTTGTCCAGGAGCTGGGGGCCAAGTTGGAGGGGGTGCGCAGTTTGCAGCTGGCTCCGAACGCGGTCGTGACCCACATTCATCCTTTGGCGGGCAATGAGGCCGCCCGGGGGCACGACCTGCTGGCGGACGCCCAGCGCCGCGACGCGGTGGTGAAAGCCATAGAGAAGAAACGGTTCATCATTGCCGGTCCGATGGATCTGCTGCAAGGGGGTCGCGCCCTGGTGGGTCGCATCCCGATTTTTCTGGCCCCCCCCGGGAGAGCGGAGAGGGAGAAAAATTCTGGGGGCTGGCCATCATCGTGCTGGACATCGAACCGATCCTGCAGGAGAGCGGTTTGTACGCCAACCTGACCCTGCTGGAGATCGCCCTGCGTGGCAAGGATGGCCTGGGTGCCCAGGGGGAGGTGATTTTTGGGAGTGGCACCGTGTTTCAAAGGGATGCGGTGGTGCAGGACGTGACCCTGCCCAATGGGGTCTGGCAAATCGCGGCCCTGCCCCGCAAGGGCTGGGACAACGGTTGGCTGGGCCGGGAATTTTTCCATCTGCTGGGTCTTTTTTCCGCCTTGTTCGCGGGTTGGCTGGTATTTTCGTTGCTGCGCAAGCCGTTGCGTCTGCAGGCGACCATCGATCAGGGGGCCGCCCAGTTGCGGACGCTCTCCACGGCCATCCGCTCGGTGGCCACCGGAGTGGTCATCACCAACCGGGAAGGTATCATCGAGTGGGTCAATCCTGCGTTCAGCGCCCAGACCGGCTATGCGCCAGAAGAGGTGATCGGTCGCACCCATGCCCTGTTGAATTCCGGATTGCAGCCCAAGGGGTTTTACCAGGAGCTTTGGGAGACCATACTGGCGGGTCACACCTGGCGTGGGGAGTTCACCAACCGGCGCAAGGATGGCAATCTGTACGTGGACGAATCGGTGATCACCCCGGTGCTGGATCAGAACAATCGGATCGAACGGTTCATTGCCATCAAAAAGGACGTCACGCGCCGCAGACAGGCTCAAACCGTGGCGCAAGCCAGCCATTTGCGCTTTCGCTCCCTGATTCAGACTGCCCAGGACGCCATCATCATCGCCAACCAGGAGGGCTGCATCGAGACCTGGAATCGGGGTGCACGGGAGATCTTCGGCTATGAGGAAGAGGAGGTGCTCAATCACACCATCGATTTTCTGATTCCCGAGAAATTTCACAACGCCCACCTGGAGGGCATGTCGCGGTTGCAACTGCATGACGAAGGGATCCGTTTCCAGAATCGCAATCTGGAACTGACCGGAGTGAGAAAGAACGGGGAGGAATTTCCCCTGGAGCTCTCACTGTCCCACTGGAGGATGTCTGACAGTTATTATCATCTGGCCATCATTCGCGATCTGACCTCCCGAAAGGCGGTGGAGAGACAGTTGAAAGAGTATGCGGACAAGTTGGAGAGCATGGTGGAGGAACGGACACGTCAGTTGTTGCACACCGAACGACTTGCCACATTGGGGACATTTTCCGCCGGGATTGCCCATGAGATCAAGAATCCGAACTCATTCATTTCAGGCAATGTCGCGTTTTTGCAGCAATTCTGGGCATTAGCCTCCCCGCTTCTGGAGCGCGCGGTCCAGGATGAGCCGAAAGGTCAGGTTGCCCGTTTTCTCAAGGAGATTCAGCCCGCCTTGGAGGGGATCGACAAGGGGAGCCGACGCATTGCCACCATCATCAACAGTTTGAAATCCTACGCCACCAAAAACCGGGGTACGGAAAAGAAGGTGGTGCCACTGTCCGAACCCCTGGACGATGCGCGGACTTTGCTGCAACACCGTTTCAAGCATGGCACGCAGTTGTTGTTGTCCGTTCCGGAGGATTTGACCCTGTTGTGCAATGTGCAGGAGATGTCCCAGGTATTCATCAACCTGTTCAACAACGCCATGGATGCCATGGAAGAGAACGGCCAGGAGCGCAACCGGACCATTTGGGTGACCGCGAAACGGCACGGACACGGGGTGCGCATTCTGGTCAAGGACAACGGTCCGGGGATTTCCGGTCAGGTGCGGACGCAGATTTTCGACCCGTTTGTCACCACCAAGGGACCGACACGGGGTACGGGGCTTGGCTTGTCGATCGTCAAGGGAATCATCGAAAGCCATCAAGGTCAAATTACCATTCTGGATCATGATCCTCCCGGGGCCACATTTGCCATGGAATTCCCTGCATGAATTTTTGCCGCACTTGACAGAATGGCCGGGATGGAGGATTTTGGCGACGGATTGAGTGGTCGGATTGCCGCAGGCGAACAGAACGACAGGATGTTGAAATGGAAAAGCTCAAAGAAGTGTACAGACAGAAAACCGTCTATGAGGCCGATGGACGTCACGCCATGGGGGTGCATTTGACGCCTGAGTTGGCCAAGGAATTGCGGTGGGAGTTGCATCAATACTACGGAGCGGACCCTGGAGAACGGTTGATGACCATTTATGGCATGGAGGTGCTATCGCTGGACGCGCCGGTTTTGAGGTTTGAAGGGTAGAGCTGTTGGGTTCCTGCCGGAATCGCCTGACAGGAGGAGACCGCTTTTGCGCGCCTCAGGGGTATCTGACCGATCTTGTGCCAGACACCCCTGCAGGATGGAGAAATCCAGGGAGGTTTGGTCAGGTTAACTGGTTTTGTTCCTGCCTGGCTGTCATTTTTTGTTTCTTTTTGGCCAATTTCTCTTCCGCGCGCACCACTTTTTGCTCACTTTTGAGTAACTGTCTGGATTGTTTGATAGCGGATTTGGTATTTTTCAGTTGGGCCTTGATTTCTTTTTTTTCTGTTTTTAAATGGGTCAATTGTTCTTTTGTTGTCATGATGTTGTTCAAGCCCGCCGGGGGCGTCTCCTTTATGGGTTGGATGGGTGTTTCGGAAGATCGAAGGTCAAGCGTCAGCCAGACTTTGACGTTGTTATCATTTTGCAAAATAGATACCATCTTGGCAAAGCATTCAAAAAAATACTTTGAACAGCATGACTCACACAAACCCTTTGCCCACGCTTTAGAAATAAGATATTTTCTGAGTCACTTCATGTCCTCGTAGCTCAGCCGGATAGAGCAACGGATTCCTAATCCGTAGGCCGTGCGTTCAAATCGCGCCGGGGACACCATATTTTTTAAGCGTTTGCGGCCATCCTTTGGGTGGCCGTTTTTGTTCCAGTACCCACATAGTACCCAGCAGGGAAAAATCCAGTACCCAGTACCCGGCCCGACATGACCCCCGACCCACCCGGCAACCACCCCCTCCAGCCAGACACCTGCCGTCACCGCAACCCCCTGGGGGAATCTGCCCGGTCTGGTGGAGTCGTCACCGTTTCCCGCCAGGGTGATGGCCTTCCCGCTCTCCCCCCTG
>JADGCR010000409.1 GCA_015228895.1 Magnetococcales bacterium | reverse complement strand
ACCGCCGTCTGCTGGAGTTCGACCAGGACCCCCAGGAGATCCTCTCCTCGGACAAAAAGAACCTCAAGGTGGACAGCTACTCCCGCTGGCGCATCGTGGACCCGCTGAAATTCTATCAGACGGTGCGGGATGAGAACGGGGGCACGGATCGACTGAACGACATCATCTATTCCAACCTCCGGGAGGTTCTGGGACAGTTCACCATGATGGAAATCGTCTCCGAATCCCGTGCCGATCTGACCCAGCGCATCCGGGAGCAGGCCAACCAGCAGGCCAACAAGTACGGCATCGAAGTGGTGGACGTGCGCATCAAGCGGACCGACCTCCCCGTGGAGAACTCCAAGGCGGTCTTCAGAAGGATGCAGACCGAGCGGGAACGGCAAGCCAAGCAGTATCGCGCCGAAGGGGAGGAGGAGGCGGTCAAGATCCGCTCCAAGGCCGCCCGTGAGCGGGAAATTCTGCTGGCGGACGCCTACAAGTCCGCCCAGGAGATCCGGGGCGCCGGGGACGCGGAAGCCACGAAAATCTATGCGGACGCCTATCGCCAGGATCCCCGTTTCTTCGAGTTCACCCGCACCCTGGAGGCCTACGGCAAGGCGCTCGGTCAGGAGTCCACCACCCTGGTACTGGAGCCGACCGGCTTTTTCCGTTATCTGCAGCAGGGCGCGGTGGCCGCGCCCCGTTAAAGGAGAAGTCCCATGCAGGACTTCCTGAGCGCTTTGGGTTTGGTGTTGATTTTGGAAGGCATTCCCTATTTTATCGCCCCTGGACGCATGCGTCAGTGGGTGGTCCAGATCGCCGCGCTGCCGAACGGCATGTTGCGGCGAACCGGATTCGTTCTCATGGCGCTGGGGTTGTTGGTGGTCTATCTGGTGCGGGGTTGACGGTGACGGACTCTTATGATCCAACGGATTTTTCCGACCCGACCGCCTCCTTCGTCCGTGGTTTCCACGGAGAGGCTCCGCCACGGGATCTGAGTGGCGTCACGCTGGAACTGGCGACCCTGACCAACCGCTCCGCGCTGTGGACCGCCCACGGGGTGCTGCCGCCCAAGGTCTTCAAGGAACTGGGCGCCCTGGGGGAGATCGAAGAGCCGGTGGAACTCCATCTCCTGGCCAACCCGGTGATGCAGGAGGGCAGACAGCGGGTGCGGGTGCGTGGACGTTGCTGGGGCCGGATCCGGTTGGCCTGCGTCCGTTGCCTGACCGAATTCTCCCTCCCTCTGGAGGGGAGCATCGACGCCTTCTACGCGGCCGGCAAGGACCCCGCCATGAAAAGCAAACGATGGCTCATCGAAGAGGACGTGGTCTTTCTTCCTGATGGCATGCTGAAACTCAGGCGTCTCGTCGAGGAGGAGTTGTTGCTCGTGTTGCCCATGAACCCGTTGTGCAAGGAGTCCTGCGCCGGATTGTGCGCGGAGTGCGGAGCGGATTTGAACACCTCGGCCTGTGGTTGCCGCGCGGCTCTGCCCACCGGCCCGTTCGCCGTGTTGGGCAAGTTGAAAAAGGCGGGCAAAGAGAGCAAAGTGAACAAAGCGCAATCGGTTTGATTATTTCGTCAATGAAGGAGTGAATCCATGGCAGTTCCCAAAAAGAAAACCTCGTCCGCCCGTGGTGGCAATCGGCGTTCCCACAATGCCCTGAAGGCTCCGGCGTTGTCTCTCTGTCCCAACTGCCAGGAGCACCGCCCCCCCCATCGGGTTTGCCCCCACTGTGGCTGGTACAACGGCAAAGAGGTCATGGCGGTCAAGGAGTAGCACCGACCAATCTCCTTGGTCCAGCGGGATGGTGTGACCGTGAATATCAGAATCGCCTTGGATGCCATGGGGGGTGACAACGCCCCGGGCGCGCCTGTCGAAGGGGCGCTTTTGGCGGTGCGCGCCCACCCGGAGTGCGAATTCATCCTGGTGGGCAGGCCGGAGATCATCGAAGCGGAACTGCTCCGTGTTGGCGCGGAACGAACCCGTCTGCGCGTCCATCCGGCCAGCGAGGTGGTGGGCATGGCGGAAAAGCCCTCCGTGGCGTTGCGCACCAAGAAGGACTCCTCGATGCGGGTGGGGGCCAACATGGTCAAGGCCGGAGAGGCGGACGCCTTCGTCTCCTCCGGCAACACGGGCGCGTTGATGGCCACGGCCCGTTATGTGCTCAAGACCCTGCCCGGTCTGGACCGACCCGCGATCGCGGCCATCGTGCCCTCCATCCCCGGTCAGACCCTGATGCTGGATGTGGGGGCGAACGTGGATTGCACGGCGGAACATCTGTGCCAGTTCGCCCTGATGGGCAAGGTCTACGCCACGGCGGTTCTGGGCATGAAAGCCCCCCGCATCGGCCTGCTCAACATCGGCGAGGAGGAGATCAAGGGCAACGAGGTGGTCAAAGAGGCGGCGGAGATCCTGCGCCGTCAGTTGGGGGAGGACTTCATCGGCAATGTGGAGGCCCCCGACATCTTCATGGGGGATGTGGACGTGGTGGTCTGCGACGGCTTCGTCGGCAATGTGAGTCTCAAGACCACGGAGGGGCTGGCCCGGC
>JADGCR010000408.1 GCA_015228895.1 Magnetococcales bacterium | reverse complement strand
CCCATCGACCCGGTGGAGGTGCGTCTGTTGCTGGAGGACGATGTGGAGTATCCGGATGTCGGCCGGTTGAACTTTATCGACAGCGTGGTGGATCCGCAAACCGGTTCGGTGGCGATGCGCGCGGAATTTCCCAATCACCAGAAGCGGTTGTTGCCGGGGCAGTTCGTGCGGGTGCAGATCGCGCTGGCGACCACCGAGGGGGTGACGGTGCCGCAACGGGCGGTACACAGCACCACCCTGGGACAGAACGTGCTGATGGTGGACGAACACAACAAGGTGGTGGTGCGTCCCGTCAAGACCGGGGCCTTTTCCGGCCAGGACTGGGTCGTTCTGGAAGGTTTGCAGGAGGGGGAGAAAGTGATTGTGAACGGGCATCAGAAGGCCCGTCCCGGCACCGCGGTGAAACCCATCGAGAGTGCTGTCCCGTCGGGTACGCCCTGAGGAGCGTGTCATGTTGCCCAGATTCTTTATTGACCGTCCCATCTTCGCCTGGGTGATCGCCCTGGTCATTCTCCTGGCGGGCCTGTTGTCCTGGAGCAGACTGCCGGTGGCCCAGTATCCGGACGTGGCCCCCCCCGCCATCACCGTCACCGCCAACTATCCGGGGGCCTCGGCCCAGGTGGTGGAGGAGACGGTCACCACCCTGATCGAACAGGAGATGAACGGCCTGGAGAATCTGCTCTACACGGAGTCCGCCAGCGACGCCCTGGGAACCATGACCCTCACCATCACCTTCACCACCGGGACCAATCTGGATATCGCCTCCGTGGATGCCCAGAACCGCATCAAACGGGTCGAGGCCCGTCTGCCGGAGGAGGTGCGCCGCCAAGGGATCTCCGTGGCCAAGTCCCGGCGCAACTTCTTGATGTTCATCACCATCCACTCCCCGGACCGCAGTCTCGACCATGTCGCCCTGGGGAGCTTCACCGCCAGTTCCGTGCTGGAGCATCTGCGACGGGTACCCGGTGTGGGGGAGGCCACCCTGTTCGGCACGGAATACGCCATGCGCATCTGGCTGGACCCGGCGCGTCTGACCGGGTTCGCCCTCACCCCGGCGGAGGCCCTGCGGGCGGTGCGGGCGCAGAACATGCAACTGGTCACCGGCGAACTGGGGCAACTGCCCGCCGTGGCCGGCCAGGAGATCAACGCTCCCATTCTGGTGCGCAGCCGTCTCGCCTCCACCGAGGAGTTCGGCAACATCATCCTGCGCGCCGACCGGGATGGGACCACGGTGCGCCTCAAGGATGTGGCGCGGGTGGAGTGGGGTGCCCAGGAGTACAACATCCGCGCCCGGCTCAACGGTCAACCCACGGCGGCGGTGGGCATCAAGGTGGCGCCGGGGGCCAACGCCCTGGAGACCGCCCAGCGGGTGAAGCAGCGCATCGCCGAATTGAAGCGGTTCTTTCCCGCCGGGATTGACTGGGACATCCCCTACGACACCTCGCTGTTCATCAAGATCTCCATTCAGGAGGTGCTGGTCACCCTGGGTGAGGCCATGTTGCTGGTGTTTTTGGTGATGTATCTGTTTTTGGGCAACCTGCGGGCCACCTTCATCCCCTCCATCGTGGTGCCGGTGGCGTTGACCGGGGCGTTGGTGGGGATTTATCTGCTGGGGTATTCCATCAATGTGTTGACCCTGTTCGCCATGGTCCTGTCCATCGGCATCGTGGTGGACGACGCCATCGTGGTGGTGGAGAACGTGGAGCGGGTCATGGCCGAGGAGCGGTTGTCCGCCCGCGAGGCCACCCGCAAGGCGATGACCCAGATTTTCAGCGCCATCATCGGCATCACTCTGGTGTTGTCCGCGGTCTTCGTGCCCATGGCGTTTTTCAGTGGCAGCGTGGGGGCGATCTACCGTCAGTTCGCCGTGACCCTGGTTTTGACCATGGGTTTTTCGGCGCTCATGGCTCTGACCCTGACGCCCGCCTTGTGCGCCACCCTGCTCAAACACCCGGTGGAGGAGGGGGGTGGCCGCTTCGCCCGTCTTTTCTTGAGAACCAGAGAGGGATACCGGAACCGGGTCGGGGCGGTTTTGCGCCGTTCCGGTTTTTATCTGACCCTTTATTTAATCATGGTGGGGATCACCGGTTGGTTGTTCCTGCGACTGCCGGGGGGGTTCCTGCCGGAGGAGGACCAGGGGTATTTCGTCAGTATCGTGCAGTTGCCTCCGGGGGCCAGCCAGGAGCGCACCCTGGAGATCCTGGCGCAGATGGAAAAATATTATCTGTCCCAGCCCGATGTGGCCAAGGTGGTGGGGGTGGCGGGTTTCAGTTTTTTTGGCCGGGGGCAGAACGCCGCCATCGCTTTTGTGCGCCTGAAGGGGTGGGATGAAAGGATCAGACCGGAGCAGAAGGCCACCTCCCTGGTCATGCAGGCCAACATCGCTTTGTCCCGCATCAAGCAGGCGTTGATTTTCGCCGTCAACGTGCCGCCGATTCCGGAGTTGTCCGCCGTGGGCGGGTTCGACCTCCGCTTGCAGGACCGGGGCGGAGTGGGTCGGGAGCAACTCCTGGAAGCCCGCAATCAGTTGCTG
>JADGCR010000407.1 GCA_015228895.1 Magnetococcales bacterium | reverse complement strand
CCATGCGCCCGTAGGCGATGTTGTTGCGGATGGTGTCGTTGAACAATTGGCTATCCTGGTTGACGATGGCGATCTGGCCACGCAACCCGTCGAGGGTCATGTCGCGCAAGTCCACCCCGTCGATGCTGATCCCACCCGTCTGCACCTCGAACAGACGTGGCAGAAGATTGACCAGGGTGGTTTTGCCACTGCCACTCTGGCCCACCAGCGCCACTTTTTCCCCCCGGCGCACAACCAGGTTGATGCCGGTCAACACATCCTGATCCGTGTTGTCGTAACGGAAGCCGACATCGCTGTAGCGAATGCAATCCTGGATGGGTGGCGGAACGATCGCCCCCTGGCGTTCCAGAATGGCCGCCCGGGTGTCCATCAATTCAAACACCCGCTGCGCCGCCGCCATTCCCCCCTGAAGGTTGTTGTACAGCATGGTGATCCGTTTGAGGGGGCTGTAAGCCATCATCAGGGCGGTCAGGAAGGAGAACAAGGTTCCCGGAGTCGTTTCCCCGCCGACGATGCTCTTGGCCGAGACCAGAACCACGGCGCTGATGGCGATACCGGCCACCATGTCCACAGCGGGTTTGGCGATGGCATCGACCCGGGTTGCGCGAATCTGGTTCTCCAGGACATGGCCGGTAATTTTGGCAAAGGTTTGACTTTCATGCCGCTCCATGGAGAATGTTTTCACCACATGCATACCGGAAATGGTCTCTTCCAGGTGAGCGGTGACCTCTTCCATCAGCTCCTGGCGGTTGCGGCTGAGACGGCGCATCATCAAGCCGAAACGAAAGATCATGTACCCGACCAGCGGGATGCCCATGACCGACACCAGGGCCAGATCCACCGCCTGGAAAATAACGACGCCGAACAAGAAGATCACCGTGGCGATTTCGCGGATGATATCGGCGATGGTCGTAGAAACCACAGCGCGAATCATGTTGATATCGAAGATCAAGCGGGAAATGTAACCGCCAGTGGAGCGGCTGAGGAAATGGGCCAGGTCCAGATGCAGCAATTTGTCATAGAGTTGCATCTGCAACGTTTGCACAAACCGATGGCCGACAGCGGTGATCAGGAAGGATTGGAAAAAGAAGGCGATGCCGCGCAAGACGAAGAGGACCATGACCAGCAGGGGGATCCACATGACCAGTTCGGCGTTCCTGCGGATGAACACATCATCCACCAAGGGTTGCACCATATAGGCGATGGCACCCGAACTGGCGGCCATGAACAGCATGCAGAACAGGGAAATGGCGAGCTGCCCGTAATAGGGGCGAATCATCCCCCAGAGACGTTTGAGCAACATCATGTCCCGAGAATGTTTCATGAACAGGAGATCATCCCTTGGTGTGATCCAGGCCGTTTTGGCCGGGCGTCGCATCGTTTCAGGAGCCGAAACGCCCATCGTGGAAAGTGACACGATTCCGTCCCGCCTGTTTGGAACGGTACATGGCTTTGTCGGCCTGTTCAAGCAGGGTTTCAATCCCCATGGCATCGTCCGGGTACAGGGCGATGCCGATGCTGCATGAAATGATCACCTCCTGATTCGCCAGCAGGAACGGACGTGTCATTTCCGCACGCATGTGACCGGCTATGACGGACGCATTCCGGATTTCGGTCAGATCGGTCAGGACCGCGGCGAATTCATCGCCACCCAGACGACCCACGGTATCGGACTTGCGCACGCAGGATTCGAGTCGCCGGGAGGCTTCCACGAGGAGTTGATCTCCGGCGGCATGCCCCAGGGTGTCGTTGACCCATTTGAAGCGGTCCAGGTCGATATAGAAGAGCGCCAGCATTTTCCGGTCGCGCTGGGCGCGGGCCAGTGACCACTCCAGTCGGGAACGGAACAGCATGCGATTGGGCAATACGGTGAGGGGGTCGTAGTTGGCCAGGAAACGCAACTCTTCTTCATCCGCCTTGCGTTTGCTGATATCGGTGAAGATGGCGGCGAACCGGACCACCGTCTTGTGACGATCCCGAATCGTTGCGATGGAGAGCCATTCCGGAAAAATCTCGCCACTCTTGCGCCGATTCCAGATTTCCCCTTCCCACTTCCCGGTGGCCAGGAGATTTTTCCACATCGTGGCGTAGAAGAGGGCATCGTGGCGTCCGGACTGGAGGAAACGGGGATCCCGTCCCATCGCCTCATCCGGGGTGTAGCCGGTGATACGGGTGAAAGCGGGATTGGCCAACACGATCCTGTTGCCGGCATCGGTAACCATCACCGCCTCGCTGATACTGTCGAGGACGATACCCGCCAGTTTCAGTTCCGCTTCCAATTGCTTGCGCCGGGTGATGTCCAGGGAATACTCGACCATTTGTGTCACACGACCCGCTTCGTCGAACATGGGCATGCCATGGACCTCGTAGTGGCTCGACCGGCCCTGGTTATCATAGTGAAGGTGTTCGACCACCACGGGCTGCCGGGTTCGCACCACTTCGTTCATGGGGCAGATGTGATCTTCGTTTCCACAAGGCGTTGGGGAATGGTGGGTCAACTGGTGGCAGGTCATGGATCTGGACCCGGCTTTGACAAAG
>JADGCR010000406.1 GCA_015228895.1 Magnetococcales bacterium | reverse complement strand
CGGATGGTCCCGGTAGAAGTCGGCCATCTCCAGCAGCAACGGCGGCGCCTGGCCGAAGGTGTCTTCCCGCATCTGGCGACACGCCCTGACGCGCCAGGCGCGCTGTCTGCCGATGCCCCGCAGACTGGCCAGCTCACGCAGGCCCGCCATCGACAACACCGCGGTGAAAAACAGCACCAGCAGGGTGAACGTCACACCCATGGAAGGGTGCAGACGGTACTGCTCCACCAGAAATCCCACCGTCTGCTCGATCATCAGGGCCGCCAGCAACAGGGAGCCGGACCAGACGAACCAGGGCCACAGACCGGTCCTTCTCCTGGGAGGCGGTTCCTGGCCGCATGGCGGCGACGGCGCTCCGACCTCCTCCCCCCCGGTGGACGGACCCCGCTCCCGATGCCGGGGGGAGAGGGGCAGGCAGACCGGGGCGGGGGGCGTCCTCTCGCGGGGGGGCACAGGGTCCGGGGGGAGTTCCACGGGTGGGATCCAGGAACGACCGCCACTCATCGGAGCTTGTCTCCCAGCAGGAACTCCAGGGCATGGTCCAGCCGGATGTGGGGCGGGGTGGTCCCTTCCGCATCCGGGGGGCGGCGCGGCTCGAACTCCATGAAATGGAACCGGTTGGCATCCCATTCATCCGGGTTGGGGATCTCTTCGGGGATCTCGCCGGGAAACAGCAGCGATTCCTGGTTGCGGCCACGGGGAATGCCCTGCACAAACGAGAGGCGTCGCCCCTCGTGTTCCCGCACCACGGTACGGGTGCAACGCAACGAGGAGAGGGCCTGGGTCTTGATCTCCACGCCCAGAAAGGCCGCGTCGTTGGCGGGACGGGCCACCATGTGGCGCAACAGTCGCTCCATGTTGTGATGCTGGTTGGCGGCCACGAAATCGGCCTTGGTGGCCGCGAACAACAGCTTGTCGATGCGGGGCCGGAACAGGCGGGTCAACAGGTTGGAGGGACCATAGGAGAAACTCTCCAGAATGGCCTCCAGGGCGGTCTGCATGTCGGCGAAGGCCCCCGGACCCCGGTTCATGGCGCTGAGGAGGTCCAGCAGCACGATCTGGCGGTCGAAACGGGAGAAATGGCGTTTGAAAAAGGTCTCCACCACGAATTTTTTGTAGGATTCGTATCGTCTGCCCATCTCTTCCCGCAAAGAGCCGGCCGGTGTCCCTTCGGCTCCCGGGGGGGGCAGGGGGGAGAAGGTCAGCAGGGGCGCCCCTTTCAGGTCTCCCGGAATGGTGAAACGTCCCGGTTGCAGGAAGCTCAACCCCACCGCCGACTGTTTGCACGCCATGAGATACGCGGTATAGAGTTCGCTCACGGCGCGAATCGGTTCCTCCTGGGCCGGACCGGCCAGATCCAGGCCCGCCAGGGCCGCCCGCCACGGGGTGGACAGGGTGTGTCTGGGCTCCTCGGCGCACAGCTGCCAGGTCTGGGCGGACCACGCCTCGAAGGAGAGGTTCAGCAGGGGGAGATCCAGCAGCCACTCGCCGGGATAGTCGATGATGTCCAGATAGAGGGTGGTGCTGGGGGAGAGCCGTCTGCTCAACAGGCCGACCGGCCGGAAGCGGAGGGCCAGACGGATTTCGCTCAGGGCGTCCGTGGGGACGGGCCAGGCGGGTTTGCCGCCAAGCAGGGCGCGGATGTACCGGTCGTACTGGAAGGAGGGGATATCCATATCCGGTTGCAGCATGATCCTGGTCCCCTGGAGACGACCCTCGGTGGCCACCTGGAAAAAGGGCAGGGAGGAGCCTTGCAGGGCGTAAAGCAGTTGATGCACCAGGGAGGTGGTGAAGACGGTCTTGCCACTCTGGTTCAGGCCGGTCACCGCCAGACGCACGGTGCGGTCCATGGTCAGATGGACCCAATCGTCGATCTGCCGGGTCGCTTCCTGCACCAGAAGCCGGGTGTTCCAGTTTTTCATCGGCGCTCTTTACGGGTTGGCCATGCGGAAACGGATCTCCACACGGCGGGGATAACGGGTTTCGGCCAGTGAGGTCCGGGAGGCGTGACCGGTGATCCTGAACAGGGACTGATTGCGCCCGTTGGTGTACTGACTCAACTGGGGTTCCATTCTGGTCAAGGCCACATAGGTTTGCAAGGCGCGGGAGGTGGCCAGCAGCCAGTTGTACCGAAACCGGGGGGAACCCATGGGAGCGGGCAGGGCGAAGCCGTCGATCAGGATGGCGTCCAGTTTTCCCCCGCCCGTTCCCTGGGGACAAAGGGGTTTCTGCGGGGTCTTGGCGTTGGCCACGCAGGGGAGGATCTTGCTCAACGCCTTGGCCAGACGTTGCAAATCACCGCTTCCCTGGACGGGAAGCCTGGCGGAACCGTAGGCGAATTGGAGTCCCTGGGGGAGAAAAATCCGTCCGCTCTGCGCGTCGCTTTCGGTTTGAATCCCCTGGGTCTGCAATTCGGTGTGGAGACGGGTCACCAATTCGGTCCTGGCTTTGGCCATGGCCGGGGAGAGAGGGGGGTCCGGGGCGACCGGGTCCGCTTGGGGAGGCGTCTGCGCCACGGGTTCCGGTGGGGCCTTGGGTTGGGGCGCGCT
>JADGCR010000405.1 GCA_015228895.1 Magnetococcales bacterium | reverse complement strand
CCGGCGGTTTTGGCACGGGCAAGACCGTGCTGTTGGAGACCATCGCCAAATGGTGCAATGCCGATGTCATCATCTATCTGGGCTGCGGTGAACGGGGCAACGAAATGGCGGGTGTGCTCGATGAGTTTCCCCATTTGGAGGATCCGCGCACCGGTCGTCCGCTGATGGAGCGTATGGTGGTGATCGCCAACACCTCCAACATGCCGGTTGCTGCACGGGAAGCCAGTATTTACACCGGTGTGACCGTAGCGGAATATTTTCGCGATCAAGGGTTGAATGTGGCGCTGATGGCCGACTCCACCAGTCGTTGGGCCGAGGCGTTGCGGGAGGTCTCCGGTCGCCTGGGTGAGTTGCCCGGCGAAGGGGGCTATCCGGCCTACCTGAGCACCCGTCTGGCGGAATTCTACGAACGGGCCGCGCGGGTCACCACTTTGTCGGGCAAAAACGGCTCGTTGACGGTCATGGGGGCGGTGAGTCCCCCGTCGAGCGACTTTTCCGAGCCCGTCACGATCCACACCAAGCGGTATGTGCGCAATTTCTGGGCTCTGGACCGCAAACGGGCCCAGGCGCGCTTCTACCCGGCCATCGATCCCATCGCCTCCTATTCCGAAGACGCGGATGTCCTGGCGGTATGGTGGAGCAAACAGGGCGCCCCCAACTGGGCCTTGCACCGCCGCCGTTTCCTGACCCTGCTGGAAGAGCAGACCCGTCTGGAGCGCATGGCCCGCATTCTGGGCAAGGACGCCCTGCCCCCCGGTCAACGTTTGACCCTGCTGTGCGCCGAATTGGTGAACGACGGTTTCCTGCGCCAGTCGGCCTTTTCCGTGAAGGACCGTTACGCCTCGCCGAAAAAACAGACCCGCATGATGGGTCTGCTGAACCGTTTCATGGACCGGGCCGAGGCGGCGGTCAGCGCCGGAAGCGGGGTGGAACGGATTGCCGGTCTGCCCATCCTGCGCCGCCTGCAACGCATGGGTGAGGATATCGGGGAGGAGGAGATGGAACGTTTCGACACCCTGGAAGAGATGCTGGAGGCCGATTTCGGCTCTCTGGTCGCGCCATCGGGAGAGGAGCAGCAATCATGACCGTGCATGCGGATCTTTATCTCGCGGATGCGGTGACGCGCATCGAAGGGCCATTGGTTTTCGTGCGCCGTCAGGTGGATGTGGGACTGAACGACGCGGTGGAGGTGATCGGCATGGATGGCCGCCCCCGTCTGGGCCGGGTGGCGGCGGTGGACGAGGGGTTCATGACCATCGAAACCCTGGAGTCCACCACGGGTCTGACCTTGGCGGGCACCCGTATCCGTTTCGTGGGAGAACCCATCACCTTCGCTTTGGGGCCGGGCATTCTGGGACGGGTGTTCGACGGGGTGGGCCGGGTGCTGGACGGGGGCCCTCCGGTGGCCGCCCACACGCGTGCTCCCATTGACGGAGCGATCATCAACCCCATCCAGCGCGCCAAACCGGAGGATTTCATCGAGACCGGGATTTCGGCCATCGACACCCTGGACAGCCTGGTGCGGGGCCAGAAACTGCCGATCTTTTCCGGTGGGGGACTGCCCCACAACCGGCTGGCGGTGGACATCGCCCTGCATGCCCGTCTCCGTTCCGGGCGCGACGAACCGTTCGCCATCGTCTTCGCCGGCATCGGCGTGCCCTTCGACCAGGCCGAGGCGTTCCGCAAGAATCTGGAAGAGGGAGGCGCTCTGGGTCATACGGCGCTGTTTTTGAATCTGGCGTCGGACTCCAGCGCCCAGCGTCTCCTGACCCCCCGCTTCGCCCTCACCGCCGCCGAGTATCTGGCGTATGTGGAGGGGCGGCATGTCCTGGTGATCATCACGGACATGACCAATTATTGCGAGGCGTTGCGCGAGGTCTCCGCCAGTCACGGCGAAATTCCGAGCCGCAAGGGGTATCCGGGTTACATGTACTCCGATCTGGCCACGTTGTACGAACGGGCGGGCCGCATTCGGGGCCGTCCCGGTTCGGTCACCCAGATTCCCATTCTCACCATGCCCGCGGACGACATCACCCATCCCATTCCCGACCTGACCGGGTATATCACCGAAGGTCAAATCACCCTGGACCGCAAGCTGGACCGGGCCGGGATCTATCCCCCCATCGGAGTGTTGCCGAGCCTCTCCCGTTTGATGAAGGACGGCATCGGCGCGGGATTCACCCACCCGGACCACCCCGCCCTGGCCAATCAGCTTTACGCCGCCTACGCCCGTACCATGGGCGTGCGCCTGTTGGCGGGGGTGGTGGGCGCGGAGGGTTTGACCCCGACGGACCGCTCCTTTCTGGAGTTCGGCAAACGGTTCGAAAGTGATTTCGTCGCCCAACCCGAAGGGGCCCGCACTTTGGAGGAGAGCATGACGGTGGGCTGGGAGCTGTTGCGCACCCTGCCGGAGACCGAACTGGCCCGCCTCTCGGATGAGCAGATCAAACGTTATCTGCGCAAGGGAGAGGGGGCCGTCTGATCCCATGGAGATCACCCCCACCCGCAGCGCTTTGCTGGAGAGCCGGGACGAACGCCAGGTCATGGGGGA
>JADGCR010000404.1 GCA_015228895.1 Magnetococcales bacterium | reverse complement strand
CCACACCATGCGTTCGTGGAGCCGCCATTCGGTCAGATCCTCCAGGGCGAAGGCGTTGTCCCCGCCCCACTTCCTGACCAGAAAGCGCGCCGCCAGCAGGTTGCCCGTCTGCAGCAGGAACCAGCCGGAGAGCACGATGGCGGGCAACAGCAGGGCGAACAGCCGGATGAACTGATCGAGGCTTCCGGTGATCTCCCCCAAGAGTACCGCATCTCCCCCCTTTTTGGCAATGGCGGCGATCAGGTTGGACTTGAAAACCTCCATTTTGAGAGTGACCAGGGCTTCCAGATCGACCCCGGCGAGGGGCAGCCAGACGAAAACCAGCGTCAACGCCCCCATGCCCAACAAAAAAGCGACTCCCAGGCATTGGCTGATCTTCCATCCCCTTCGCAACATCCAGGCCGCCAGCAGGGGAAACCCGAAAAAGAGCAAAAAGGAGGTCAGGGGAAAACGCACCCCCTGGCTCAACAGGGAGGCGGCCACCAGGGGAATGGCGACCGCGATCCAGCCCGACCTGGAGCCACCCCACAGGGTGGTCAGCAGCACCGGCAGCGGGGTGGCCAACTGCAAAGGCACCAGCACCGGGATGACCAGTGGCACAATCAACAGCAGCATCGCCTGAGTGCCCGCCAGAATGGGGCGTGTCACCCAACCCGTCGGGTTCATGGGCCACCAACCCGCCATTCCCGTCCGGGCTGCTGTCCACCGGCCCGACGGTTCACTTGACGAGATGGGGCAACAGGGCGATATTGCGTCCCCTTTTGATCGCCTTGCTCAAACGACGCTGATGCGGCGCGCACACCCCGGTGATGCGGCTCGGTACGATCTTGCCGCGCTCGGTGATGAAACGGAGCATCAGCTTGGGGTCTTTGTAGTCGATCATCAGGGCCTTGTCGGCGCAGAACACGCACACCTTGCGCCGCCGGAAAAAGGGACGCCGGAAACTGCCGGCCGCCCCGGCCGTCGCGCCAGCCCCGTTGGCCGGAGCACCGCCTGGACGACTTCCGCCCCCGGCGCCGGGGGCGGGACGACCCCGTCCCCCGCCTGAGCGACCACCCCCGAAGGAGCGTCCTCCACCTCCACCGCCGTAGGAACGGGGCGAGTCATAATTTGAGTTGGTGTCATCGTCGAGATCGGACATGTGCAAAGCTTCCTCTTTTTGTTGATGCGATATCCATTTCGTCAGGTGCGCGAGCGCACGGGCGAAAAACGTTTCAGCTTGAAGCGGCGCGGGAGTGGATTGTCATCGCCAGCAGTTCCATGCGACCCCAGCGGACCTTGCCATCCCGCACCCAGCGTTTTTGATTCAGGCGACCCGCAACCCGCAGCAGGGTGCCGGGCGACAGGAAACGATTGCTCTCGGCCAGTTCTCCCACCGCCATCACCACGATGCGCGCTTCCAGTTGCAGGGAAGGTTCCGGTGTGTGGTGCCGGGAGAGGTGTTCCAGTTCCAGGTGGAGCACCGGGCGTCCCGCGGCGGTGACCCGGTATTCGCCGGGATGCAGCAGGATGCCTTCGAGTTCCATGTGGTTGACCATGGGAAGGATCTCTTTCCCGGAGTCGGTTCCACAGGGCGCTCCCTTTTCCCGCATTGGTTCCGGGGGGACGGGTTCGCCGTTCATCGAGGCCGGGTGAGGGCCGCTCCCGTTGGCCGCAAAACGGTCTTGCGGGAGTTACAGTTCCAGGTCATCCGCATCCTCGTCCTCGCCGTAGCCGGGGGCGTCGTAATCTTCGTCGCCGGGGAGGAGGATTTCGGAGGTTTCACTCGCCCGTTCTCCGAAGGGAGCCAGGGGGGAGGGAATGAGGTTGAGCTTTTTGACTCGGATGTTCTGGAACTTCAGCATATCCTCATCGATCTTCAGGCGGGCTTCCAGGTTGGCGATCAGGGGTCCGCCCCCTTCCACCAGATTGAAGATGTAGTACCCTTTCGAGTGCTTGTTGATGGGATAGGCCAGTTGACGACGGCCCCACAGTTCGTGCTGGAGAATGGTTCCCCCGCCGGCTGTGATCAGGTCGGCCACCCGCGTGGCGACCTGTTCGACCTGTTCAGTCGTTAAATCCGGACGTACAATGAAGATTGACTCGTAAAAAGCCACGGCGCCTCCTTTCGGTTTTGTTGGTGTCTAAGCCCCATAGCGTATACCCTGGAGCAAGGAGTAAAAAGGCCATGATAAAGAAAACACACCATTGTTACCAATCCCGGGACGAAAATCAAGAAAATATCCGCTTCCTGTCGCGAAAAAATACGCCATCCCTGATCGGGGCCGATCCTTTCTTCACCACCCGGCGGGGAGGGGTCAGCCTGGGAGCCTGCTCCAGCTTCAATCTGGGGGATCATGTCCAGGACCATCCGGGGGATGTCGCCCGCAACCGCGCGGCGCTGCTGGCCGCCCTGGGACCGGGCAGGCGGCTGGCGCTGGTCAATCAGGTGCACGGGATCCGCACCGTCGAGGCCGGTTGGCGGGGCGCGACCCCGGAGGCCGACGCCGTGGTGACCAACCGTCCGGGTGTGGTGGTGGGGGTGCTGACCGCGGATTGCGCTCCGGTGCTCTTC
>JADGCR010000403.1 GCA_015228895.1 Magnetococcales bacterium | reverse complement strand
CCCCCGGATTTACGCTCTCAACATGGCGGACGAGGCGCGCAACAAGGGTATCGAGATCGACATGGAGGCGTTTTCCCAACGGCTGGATGGACCGACCGTCGCCACCGTCGCCCGCACCGGAGAAGGGATGGAAGCACTGCTGGACGCCCTGGTGGCGGATGCGGAGCTGGGATTTCCCCGCCTGGGAGTGACCATCCACTACGATCACCATTTGGAAGTCGCGGCGGAACGGTTGCTCGCACTCACCCCCCCCATCCGACGACCCAGCCGAGCAGGCCCCCCGGCGCTGGCAGGCCATCCAGCTACTGGAGGGTCTGGAGACGGCCACGCCGACCGACATCTGGACCCCGGAACGACTGGAAGCGGCCAAAAGCGAGCGGGAACGCATCGCCCATCAACATGGCGAGGCGACCGGCGTTCTGCTGGCCGCCGGACGCTACGGCTTCATTCGCGGTCTGCTGCGGGAGACCGTGCGGCAGATGGCAAGGACCTCCTCCCTGGCCACCCACACGGATCGTCTGGATGGGGTGCTGCTGCATCGCGCATTGGGGTTGCCGCTGTTCTTGTTTTTCATGTGGCTCATGTTCCAGGCCACCTTCACCTTGGGCAAGATTCCCACCGAATGGATCAATGGCGGTTTTCAATGGTTGACGCAGATGGCGGGTGAATGGTTGCCTGCATCGTCGCTGCGGGATTTGTTGACGGACGGCATATTGTCGGGTGTGGGAAGCGTCGCTTCCTTCTTGCCCAACATCATCCTACTATTTTTGTTTATTTCACTGTTTGAGGACTCTGGGTATATGGCCAGGGCGGCCTTTCTCACCGACCGGGCGATGCATGGCATTGGACTCCATGGCCGGGCATTCATTCCCTTGTTGATGGGTTTTGGCTGCAACGTGCCAGCCATCATGGCCACCCGCGCCATGGAACATCCCAAAGATCGCCTCGTTACCATGCTGATCAATCCCTTCATGAGCTGTTCCGCCCGACTGCCGGTCTTCATTCTGTTTGCCGGGGCGTTTTTTCAGGAAAAAGCCGGGATGGTGGTCTTTTCCCTGTATCTGCTGGGTATAGCTGCCGCCTTGATGACCGCTCTGCTGCTGAAGAAAACCCTCTTCCGGGGGATTTCGGAACCATTCGTGATGGAACTCCCCCCATACCGCTGGCCTACAGCCCGTTCCGTGGCGCTGCACATGTGGGAGAAGGCGGTGGAGTTTCTCAAAAAAATGAGCGGCGTGATCCTGATTGGTTCGGTGGCCATCTGGTTTCTGCAGGCCTATCCACGGGAAGTGGTCCTGGATTGGAACCCCGCCGAAAAGATCGCCGCAGTGGAAGCCAGCCTGCCGGACGGGGCCGAGCGCCAGGCGGCGATTCAAGCCATCGAATCCGCCAAGGCCACCTCCGAGCAGGAACACCGCTTTCTTGGACGAATGGGACGGGCGATTCAGCCGGTCTTCCAGCCCCTGGGCTTTGACTGGCGCGACTCCATCGCCCTGCTGACCGGATTTGTGGCCAAGGAGGTGGTGGTCTCTACCCTGGGTGTTCTGCACGGATCGGGATCCAAAGAAAAAGATCCCACGGGAGCAGGGCTGCAAGGCCGACTTTCTTCTGCCATGCTGCCGTTGACAGCGTATGCCTTCATGGTCTTCACCCTGCTGTACACCCCATGTCTGGCCACCATCGCGGTCATTCGGCGGGAGTCGTCGGGCTGGCGTTGGCCTGCGCTTACGGTGGGTTACGGCTTGCTGGTCGCCTGGGTGGCCGCCTGGGCTGTACAGATGATGGGAAGAATATTGGTATGATGTCCATTGGTGCAGGCATCGTTTTTTCTGGCATGATCACAACCAAATCTGATAAGTGGCCAATCATGACGAACGACTCAATGCCGCACCTTACGCACGCCTACCTTCCAGACCATAATAGATTATTTTCTTGGTGATCGCCCTCTTTGATCTCTGGGGGGAACCGGCATGGGTCTCACTGCCAGCAGTTGTTGCAGGTCAAACAGTGGACTCGACATGGCGTAGCACCTCCAGAGATGTGACCAGCCTGACCCCCTGCGCCGCATGGCTCACACTGGTGATCTTGCCGCGCCAGGAACGTCCCATCAGGGCGTCGTGGACTTCCACCAACTGCCCTGGCATGAAACCGGGACGGTGCAGACAGGTCAACGACACCTCCTGGAGTGCCTCGCATGCATCGATCTCGGCCCGGCCACGGGAACGCTTGGCATCATCAGTCGTCAGAAGCGGGTCAGAGATATCCTGGCCCCGAAACGCACCGTCGCCTCTCTGGCAGAAAATCTCGCCAGTACCTGGACTCTCCCCGGTGGTGCCGGTCAAATGCACCTGCACCGGATATTCGTTCAACCCGGCCACCATCAATGGCGAGGACAGACCCCAGGCACGAGCCATGGACCGATACGTTACCCTGGCGATGGCCACACCCGCATTCGGGATAGAAACCGTGCGATTGTCCGACTCCAGGGTGATCGCGCCCAGGTCATTGCCGAGCCAGATCACCGAGTCGATGGCCGTAGCGGGTTTGTCCAAGG
>JADGCR010000402.1 GCA_015228895.1 Magnetococcales bacterium | reverse complement strand
CCCAGTGGGGGTGGAGATGGGTCTGGACATCGTGGCGGCGCTGAATGGCGTTTTGCAGTTGGGCTTCGGCGCTGTCGGGAAACCGGGTGCTGCCCAACTCCCGGTATCGCCAGAGGCAGGCCAGGTCGGCAAAGAGGGTGAGGGGAATGTGGAGCCGGTCGCAGGTGGCGAGCAGTCGCCCGGTGGGTTGGATCAGCACCTCCTCTTCGGGCTGGAGATTGCTGCCCAGATAGAGTTCGTAGTCGGCGGAATAGAGGATGTAGAGCATGACGATTCCATTAACCTGTTGGACGGCATCCCCATTATGGAGTCGTGGGATGGCTTTGTCACGGCCTGGGGGTGGGGCGTGAGGCCGGTGCGCGCCCTTTTGACGACCCTGCGCCACGAGATCCGGGGGCGGATGGGGCGGCGGGTCCATTTTGTCTCCGATTCGGCCAACTGGTCGTTCAAGTGGGACGCCCATTATCTTGCCAAGGGTCTGGGAAAGCGGCTCAAGCAGGAGGTGCCGATCATTACCGCACCCTGGTCGTTGCGGCATCAGATCATCCTGTTCGGCAATCGCTACGCCTATTTTTTCGGTCCACGGGAGCGGTTGCACCCCTCCAACGATCTGTTTCTGATCTGGTTTCATGGCGAGCCGGACTCCAACAATCCCCGGATGCAACAGTTGTTCGACCAACTGCCCGGCGCCGTGGAGCGGGTGCGCAAGGTGATTGTCTCGTGCACCATCTCCCGGAGGGTGCTGCTGGAACAGGGGGTTCCGGGGGAGAAGATCCTCCTGATTCCCCTGGGCGTGGATCTGCAACGGTTCCAGCCCCCGGACGGCGCGACCCGGACACGGATGCGGGCGGAACTGGGCATTCCGGAGGGGGCTTTTTGTATCGGCTCCTTTCAAAAGGACGGGGATGGATGGGGGGAGGGGAATGAACCGAAATGGGTCAAAGGGCCGGATCTGTTTCTGGAGGTCATGGCCCGCGTCAAGGGGAGCCATCCGGGTTTGATGGTGTTGTTGACCGGACCGGCGCGGGGGTTTGTCAAAAACGGTTTGGATCGGCTGGGGATTCCCTGGCGGCATCGTCTGCTGGAGGATTACCAGGAGATTGTGGGGTGTTATCAGGCGTTGGATCTCTATCTGATCGCCTCTCGCGTCGAGGGCGGCCCCAAGGCGTTGATGGAGAGTTGGGCCTGTGGCGTGCCGCTGGTTTCCACCCGGATGGGGATGCCCGCGGACTGGATTCTGCATGGGGAAAACGGTCTGCTGGCGGAGGTGGACGACGCTCCGGCCCTGGCCGCCCACGTTGCCGCTTTGATGGAGGATCCGGCGTTGTCGGCCCAATGTCGGCGTGGCGGCCTGGAGACGGTGCAGGGGTTGGATTGGCAGTGGGTCGCGGACCAGTATTACGCCGCCTTGTCGGACTGCATGGTTCGGTGATCGTTTGATTTCACAAAGTCGTCATGTTAGACTGCATCAGTGAAAATGGTGTGGTTTCCTGACTATGATAAGGTGTGATGAATCATGAAACAAGATTTTGCGGGTGCGATGAAGGATGCGGTCCATGAGGTGTTTTCCGCTTATCTGGTCATGGAGATCGAGGACGGGCCTACGGTGGCCAAACGGGAGGATGACGCCTACCGTCCGCCGAGTTCGGAGGTGACGGTGGTGATCAACTTTTCCGGGGGAATTCACGGGGGCATTCATCTTGCGGCCCCGTTGCACGCGGCCCTGGAAATGGCCGCGTCGTTTTCCGGCGAGCATTACGACACCATTGTCGGCGAGGCGGGGGATGGCTTCGGGGAGTTGGCCAACATGGTGGCCGGTGGGGTGCAGACCCGGTTGGGGAACCGTTTCGGCAACATCAACCTCACCCCGCCCACCCTGATCACCGGCACGGACTACAAAATGCAGTACAAGAGCAACTTCGACAGCGTCAAGCAGTATTTCAAATGTGAAGCCGGACCCTTTTTCGTCGAATTTTTCTTTTTTATCGACCGTTCCAGGTGCTAGTGGCTCACCTGTGCTGATTTGACTGGTCCGTTTCGCCACTGGCTGGTTGGACAAGGACATTCAGTGGGCGCAGGTTCGGTTCTGCGGAACTGGATGAAATCAAAGAGGTCGCGGACAGCTGTCCGGAATTGAGCCGAACGGAGCTGGCGCCAGCGAACTGTCCGGGACCGCCCCCAAAAGGTGTTTTTGATGCCGCTGGTCAAGGATTTCCGCCAGCGTTCGGGAGGATCGGATTCTCCCCCATGCTCGCCAGCAGCACGCTTTCGAGGCGGGTGACGGGGATGTCGTCGAGCATCACCGCGGTGCCGATTCCGGCAGGCAGGATAAAGCGCATCCTGCCGCCGGAAACCTTCTTGTCGTGGGACATGGACTCCAGGTAGAGCGCCGGGGCGAAGGGGGGCAGCCGGGTGGGCAGACCGGAGCGGCGCACCAGATTCTCGATGCGGCTGGCCGCTTCCGGGGGACACAGCCCCAGAGTGACCGCCAGTCGCGTGGCCACCACCATGCCCGCGGCCACGGCCTCCCCGTGCAACCAGCCGCCGTAACCGGTCA
>JADGCR010000401.1 GCA_015228895.1 Magnetococcales bacterium | reverse complement strand
TGGGGGAGACGGTGGCGCCAATTTCGAGCAGAGCGGTATCGGCATAAGGGGAGAAGGCGGCCCAGACCTCGTAGGCCAGACCACGCTGTTCCCGGATGGCCACCTGCAGGCGGGAGGCGAGTCCGTCATCCAGCAGACGACGACAGGCGGCGCCCGGATGATAGGTCAACCCGCCCCAGTCATCGGTGCGAAAGAAGAGAACCAGATCGAGCTGAGAGGTGGTATCGTCCGCCGCCAGCCAATGGGGACCGGGGGTCATGGGGGGCGGAGGCGGCAAAAAGTGCCGGGTGCCGGGAGGCAGGGAGCCCAGCATGGCCTGGGCCAGGGGCAGGGTGCGTTCCGGAGTGACGGGACCGGTAAAGGCCAAAGCCAGGTTGACGGCGCCGTAATGGCGGGCCAGGTGGCGACGCAGAGCGTCGGTATCCAGTCGGGCCAGGGTGGCGGGCGTGCCCAGCACGGATCGGGCCAGGGCATGCCCCGGCCACAGCAGCGGGGCGCTCATCAACGCGGGTTGCACCAGCTCGCCCCGGTCGTTTTCGTCCTCCCGCATCTCTTCCAGCACCACACAACGCTCCGTTTCCAGATCGGAAAAGGCGGGATCGGTGAAGAGGGCGGCGAAAAGCCGTCCTCCGGCTTCCAGATGGGCCGGCGGCAGGCTGATCCAATAGAGGGCCTGCTCCGGACTGGTGGCGCCGTTGACATCGGCGGCCAGGGCGTCCAGACAGCGGTGGAAACGGGTGGGATCCGGCATGGCGCCGGTTCCCTTGAAGAGCATATGTTCCAGAAAATGGGCCAGCCCGGCTTCCTGCGGTGCCTCGAAACGGGAGCCGGCCCGCGCCACCAGGGCGATTTCCGCTTCGTGCAGCCAGGGCATGGGCAGGGTGATGACCCGCAATCCGTTGGGCAGACGCTGCTCCACGAGCAGCGGCATGTCCGGCGGATCCATACGATCGTCTTCCGGAGGGGGAGAGAACAAGGCTATTTCACCAGCCGGAGATGAGGGGCATTCTTCTTCCGGGGGTTGTACGGCCCTTCGAGTTCACCCTCCTCGACGGGGGCATCCCCCTGCACCAGCTCCAGGTGGGGCTTCTCCTTCACGGGTGGCGGAATCTCGCGACCCGGAGGACGACGCATGGTGGTCACCTTGCGCTGGAAACCCAACGCGGCTTCGCCGCCACGGGCCTCCTGGGCCTGTTGTTCGAAGGCGGGCGCGGGCAGGGACTGGTAGCGTTCGTAATTGCGCCGGATGGCGTCGGGCATGGAGTTGGGCCACAGGGTGCCGTGGCCCGTATCGGGATTGAACGCGCCCCACAGTGCGGAATAGGGGATGACGCAATAGTGGGGAATGCCGCCGAAACGCAGTTCGGATTCGATGGTGTCCGCGCCGATTTCGATGGGTTGGGGCATCTGCCGGTTGAGGATCAGACGCAGACCCGGATCGGCGGCGAAGCGACGCGGCACGTCCACGCCCCGGCTGGTGGCATCCAGGCACAGCAGAACCCGGCCTTCCTTTTCCAGGAGGATGCGCACCACTTCCATCTTGCCCAGATGTTCGAAGTATGTCATGGGTGTGATACTCCACGCTCTTGTTTGAAGGTTGAGCGGAACCGTTTCCCATCCCCGTTGCCAGGGAGTCCTTGTCATCATGTCCGAAGATGCCTACAACGCCACCCTTGTGCGACGCATCGACATTTCGTCGCGATTGGCCATTTTCCGCATCCGTCCCGATGCCCCTCTGCCCGAATTCACCCCCGGCCAGTTCCTGGTCCTGGGTCTGACCCGGGCCACGCCCCGACGCGCCGATACCGAACCGGAAGAGGTGCTTCCGGAAAAGGCCGATCGTCTGGTCAAACGCACCTACTCCATCAGCTCCGCCTCGCAACACACGGAGGAGGTGGAGTTTTACATCGCCCTGGTCAGCGATGGCGTTTTGACGCCACGCCTCTTCACCCGCCAGGAGGGGGACCGGCTGTTCATGAACCGGGATCCCAAGGGCCTGTTCACCCTGGACCGGGTTCCCGAGGGGGCCAACATTCTGCTGGTGGCCACCGGCACGGGCCTGGCGCCCTACATGAGCATGCTGCGCTCCCTGGCCCTGGGGGAGGGGGGGCCGTCGCGTCCCATGGCGGTTCTGCACGGGGCGGCCTTCTCCTGGGACCTGGGGTATCGCAACGATCTGGAGGCGTTGCAACACGCATGCCCCCGGTTCCGCTATATCCCGGTGGTCTCCCGACCCGGGGTGGATACCGCCTGGAGCGGACTGACCGGCCGTCTGACCCCCTGGCTGGAAGATCTCCCGGCCTTGTCCGCCCGCTGCGGCTTTACCCTCGTTCCGGGGGAGTGCCACATCTTTCTCTGCGGCCATCCCCAACTGGTGGAAGATGGTCTGCGCATCCTGGGTGAACAGGGCTTCGACCCCGGAAAGCCCCGCGAACCGGGCACGCTGCATGCGGAACGCTATTGGTGAACCGCCAAAAACAGAATACCACTCGACCTTCAGACTCCGGCAACGCGCAATTGTTCCCAGGCCCGCCGATATTCCAGGAAGTGGGGGCGTCCCCCT
>JADGCR010000400.1 GCA_015228895.1 Magnetococcales bacterium | reverse complement strand
CCGGGAGCACCATCTGGAGCAGACCGAACGGTTCTTCGCCAGACACGGGGAGATCTCCATCTTCACCGGGCGTTTCGTGCCCGGCGTGCGGCATCTGATCTCCATGCCGGCCGGGATCGGTCGCATGCGGCTGCCGCCGTTTCTGCTCTTCACCCTGCTGGGCGCCACCATCTGGAACGTCATCCTGCTGGTGTTCGGCTTCGTGATCGGAGAAAACACGGTCTGGGTCAAACAGCACACCCACTGGCTGGTATTGGCCGCGGTCCTCTTCGCCCTGGTTCTGGTCGCAGGCTATCTGCTGTGGCAAAGACGGCGCCGCCCCCCCAACCCGCTCTCCCCATGAACCGTCCAAAAAAAATTCTTGCGTCCGCAACCATCCTGATGGATAATTTACAGGTTGTTTTTTGTTATCCATAACAAATTACTTAACAAATACGGAGGGGTCTCCCCCGTGAAAAAATCCACCTGGTCGCAGCAGCAAAAAATCAGCTCCTTGTGGATTCTCTTTCTGACCACTTTGATTCTTGGCACCCTGACGCTCCACTGGCATCTCGGCACCAAAATCTCCAAAGTCACCGCCCCTCTGGCCCACGCCAGCATCGACATCAAATTCCAGACAGCCTCCTTCCACCTCGCCCTGGAAGAGCTGATCCAGGGCAATCACGACCTCACCACAGACCAGGCATGGCGCTATCTGGACAATGCCCTGTGGCACGTCCAGGCCATGTTGAACGGAGGAAGCAACGAGGACGGCACCTATTATCCCATCACCACCACCGCCACCCGCGTCCTCCTGGACCAGCTGCAACAGCACCTTCTGCAACTCAAGGAACTGGCGCGGAGACGCCTGGACGGGACAGAGACCGGTAGCGTCAGCAAAAAAAACAGTGAATTCAATATATTGTATTACAGGGTCATTACCGGGATCGATCAGATACATCTGGCGCTCAATCAGGAGATCCAACGGCAGGAACACAGCTACCATCTCGTGGGTCTGGGTCTGGGCGGCATCGTCATCGTGCTGGCGCTGCTGGTCTGGTGGGTGATGCATGCCAACGAGGCCCATCGCAAGCACTCCGAACAACGCAACGCCCGTCTGGCGCGCATCATCGACGAGTCGGTCAACGAAATTTTTCTCTTCGACGCCATCACCTGGCGGTTCGCTCTGGTCAACGCCAGCAGTTGCAGCAGCCTGCAGTACGACGCGACGGAACTGCTGACCATGACCCCCCTGGAGATCATGCCCGCGTTCACCCGGGAATCGTTCACCCGCCTGCTGCGACCCCTGCTGGACAAAAGCCGGACCTTCCTGCAATTCGAGACCGTGCAGCAGCGCCGGGATGGTTCCCAATACGACGCCAACGTCAAGTTGCAACTGATGGAGGACGAGGAGAACACCCTCTACGTCGCCTTCATCCAGGATGTCACCCAACAAAAAAAGGCGTTGCAAAGCCTGATGCTGCATGAAACCGCCATGCATGCCGCCGCCAACACCATTCTCATCACGGATGCCCAGGGCACCATTCAATGGGCCAATCCGGCCTTCACCGCCAGCACGGGCTACTCCCTGGAAGAGGCCCAGGGGAAGACACCCCGCATCCTCAAGTCCGATCTTCAGGAACGGACCTTCTATCAACACCTCTGGGAGACCATCCTCGCCGGTCAGGTGTGGCGGGGGGTGTTCATCAACAAATGCAAGGATGGCCGTCTGGTCCACGAAGAGGCCACCATCACTCCGGTGCGAAACGACGCGGGACGGATCATCCATTTCATCGCCGTCAAGCAGGACGTCACCATGAGGGTGCAGGCGGAGCGGGAGTTGCAGGAGGCCAAGCTGAAGGCGGAATCGGCGAGTCAGGCCAAAAGCGATTTCCTGGCCACCATGAGCCACGAAATCCGCACGCCCCTCAATGTGGTCCTGGGCATTCTGGAACTGCTCAAGGTCTCCGAGATGACCCCCACCCAGCAGGATCAGGTGCAACTCGCCCTGGGTTCGGGCAAAATGTTGCTCTACCTGATCAACGACATCCTGGACTACTCGAAAATCGAGGCCAATCTGTTGGAGTTGGACGCCATCCCGTTCAACCTGCACACCCTGCTGGAGGAGATCGCCCTCTCCATGGCCCCCCTGGCCCACGCCAAACAGGTGGAACTCACCGGCTTCTTCCCCCAGGAGTCGCCGCTGGCGGTGCGTGGCGACCCGAACCGCCTGCTCCAGATCTTCACCAATCTCATCGGCAACGCGATCAAGTTCACCCCACCCGGCGGCCAGGTGGAATTTCACGGCGGTCCCGTCCGGCAGAACCACGAAACGATCGAATTCCTGTTCGAGATCCGGGATACGGGCATCGGCATCCCCGTTTCGGAGCGGGAACACATCTTCGAACGCTTCATCCAGGCCAACACCTCCTCCACCCGCCAGCACGGAGGGACCGGTCTGGGACTGGCCATCTGCCAACGTCTGATCCATCTGATGCGGGGCGCCATCGGGGTGGACGACAACCCCCTCGCCTCTTCAGGCTGCATTTTCCATTTCACCATTCAGTTGCAGCGCGCGCCCCAGACAA
>JADGCR010000003.1 GCA_015228895.1 Magnetococcales bacterium | reverse complement strand
CTGACCCTGGACGCGGAACGTCTGGAACTCTCCAGGGTCACCGGCCGTCAGGGGGAACTCCCTCTTGCCGGCAGTGTGCGGGTGCATCAGTATCGCAAGCCGACCCACGCCACGCTCCACGCCCGTCTGGAGACCCAACTGGAGCGAAAGGATCTGGCCAACTGGATCGACCCCTGGCTGGGGGAGCGGGGGATGCTGAGCGGCAACGCCCCGGTGTGGCTGGAGTTCTCCCGTCAGCCGGGGGATGGGGGGTTCGGGGTGAAGGGCAAGGCGGATTTGCAGCAGGTGGCGTTGCGGGGACGGATGGGCTGGCACAAGCAGGCGGGAGACCCTGGAGAGGCCACGGGAGAGGGAACCCTCGACATGCAGGGCCGGTTGACCCTGAATCCCTTGCGGGTGGCGTTGGGCAATCTGGGGTTTTCCGGTGGGGCCGAGTGGCAGTTGGCGCGCAATCAGGGCAAGGTGACGATGCAGCGTGCTCATCTGGGCGAGACCCGCGGCAGCCTGCATCTGGCCTATGGCAATCCGTCGTCCCAGGGTCAAGGGGGAGGGTGGACGGGCAAGGCGGATTTGTCCACCCTCGATTTGCGTCCCCTGCTGGAGGATGCGGAACCCACGGTCCAGGGACCACCCCGACCGGAGCCGCCACCCGTCCGGAATCTCCCGCCCCAAAGGAGCTGGCCGAAGGTCAGTCTGGATTTGCAGGCCGCCCATCTGCTGCTGGCCAATGGGGAGGGGGCCACCGGATTGAACAGCCGCATGGAGATGGAGTTGCGCTCCCTGCGGTTCGACACCCTGCGGTTTGCCCAGGGGGCGGGGGAGGTGGACGGCGCCGGGGAGTTCCTGTGGTCCCGGCAGATCGACGGGGGGGGATACGCCGGCCACATGCGGGTGAACGCCAGGGATTTCGGCCGGTTGTTCCGGAGTCTGGACCTTTATGAAGGTCTGCTGGCCGGAGCCGGGGAGCTGGATGTGACCCTGGACGGTTTTCTGCCCCCGGATCAGCGGCTGCTGGATACCCTGTCCGGGACGGCCCGCTTCAGGTTTCGCGATGGCAAGATTCGCCGCTTTGGTTTTCTTTCCACCCTGCTGGGACTGTTCTCGCTCAAGGAGTTGCCCCACCTGATGGTGGGCGACCGTCCCGACCTGGATGGCACCGGATTGCACTACAAGGATTTTCAAGGTGTTTTCTCCATTGCGGACAATGTCTGGAACATCGACACCATGCTGCTGAAAAGTCCCTCGATGAACCTCGTCTTCACGGGAAAGGTGGATTTTCCCCAGGATCAGGTGGACCTGCTGGTGGGGATGCGTCCCTTGCAGACACTGGACGCACTCCTGAACGGGGTCCCCCTGCTGGGCAAGCTGGTGACCGGAGATCGGCAGACCATGGTGGAGACCCAGTTCGACGTGACGGGTTCCACCCAGTCCCCCCAGGTCACCATCCGTCCGGTGACCAGCTTTGCTCCGGGATTGCTGCGTGATATCATCGCCTTTCCCCTGGAGTTGTTCAAACGGGCCAGGGACTCCTCGTCTCCGGACGCCGGAGCGCGGTGAACCGGGATTCCAGGTTGCCAATGGAGATAAAATCGAGTAGATTTGTCAGCATATTTTTTGCATCAATTTAAAAAATACGGGAACCGAAACGATCGCATGTTAGATGCCGCCAGCCAGCAAGCCCTGTTGCAGGAGTTCTTCTCGGAAAACCGTGAGGCTCTGGATCGCATCGAACGCGGTCTGCTGCAACTGGAAAGCACGCCCACGAACCGGGAGCTGTTGAATTCCGTTTTCCGGGACATGCATACCGTCAAGGGCAACTGCCGCATGATGGGATTCGAGCGCCTCGAAGGGTTGACCCACGCCGCCGAATCCCTGCTGGATCTCCTCCGGGAGGGAAAACTGGTGATCGATCATCGCATCGGCACCCGGTTTCTCGGCGTGCTGGACACCACCCGGCGCACCCTGCTGATGATCGAACAGACCGGTTCCGAAGGAAACGACCGTTTTTCCGACCAGATTCTCCAGTTGGAACGGTTCCATGGCGAGGTGGACCTGACTCCGGGGGAAACGGAGCGCAGGGGGCTGGAGTCCCCCCTGGACCTGGAGAGCGACCATCCGGTGGTCAGAAACGAAACCGACGCCTCTCCCCGCATGGAATCGATCCGCCTCTCCATCGAGCGCCTGGACGCCCTGATGAATCAAGTCGGAGAACTGGGCGCGGTGTTCAATCAACTGAAATACGCTCTCTCCACCAACCACAGCCAAATCGAACCGGCTTTGGAAAACCTGGAACAGCAGATTCACGGTTTGCAGGGGGAGGTTCTCCAGTATCGCCTGCAACCCATCGGACGCATCCTGGAGACCTACCATCGCCTGGTCCGGGATCTGGCGGTGGAGACCAAGAAAAAAGTGGTCCTGGATCTGGTGGGGGAAGAGACGGAAGTGGATCGGAACATCCTGATCTCCATCAAGGAGGTGTTGGGCCACCTGATCCGCAACGCGGTGGACCACGGCATCGAGTCGCCCGGGGAGCGGGGGGCCGGCGGCAAATCGCCCATCGGGCGCATCCGCCTCTCCGCGGAACAGAAACAGGGCCAGATCTATCTGGAGATCACCGATGATGGCCGGGGGATCGATCTGGCCAAGGTCAAGGCCAAGGCCTTGGAAAAAAATCTCCTCACCCCGGAACAGGCCCAGGAGTTGAAGGAACACGAGATCATCAGGCTCATCATGGCGCCGGGCTTTTCCACCGCGGAGCAGGTCAGCAAAATTTCCGGTCGGGGAACGGGGATGGATGTGGTGCAGGCCGCCATAGACAAACTGGGGGGAACCATCGCCATCACCAGTCAGCCGGGCGCCGGTTCCCGGTTTCGCTTGCGGATTCCCCAGACCATGGCCATCGTGCCCGTGCTGCTGGTCTCCTCCCTGGCCGGGAACTACGCCGTGCCCCAGGTGAACATCGTGGAGTTGATCTCCTATTATGGAACGGAGATCGCGCGTTCCGTCGAAGGCAAAATGCAATCCCCCATGGTGCGGGTTCGGGAGCGGTTGCTGCCGCTGGTGCTGTTGTCCAACCTGGTGAGCCTGCCGCCCGCGTCGGGAGAGGTCGCGACCTCCGTGGCGCAGATTCACGCCCAACCGGCGTTGCATGTCGTGGTGCTCCAATCCGAGGAACATCAGTTCGCCCTGGCCGTGGATGACATCAAGGAACCCGCCAATCTGGTCATCAAGCCGTTGAACAAGATCTTCGCCGATATCCCGATCCTGGCGGGCAACGCGGTGATGCCGGATGGTTCGGTCTCTTTTTTGTTGAATGTGTCGGAATTGCTCAAATTGTGAATGTTTGTTTAATGTTTGTGTGGGGAGAGACATGAAAAATAGAAAAGTTATTATCGTGGATGATAGCAGTCTGGCACGCATGATGGTGCGCAAAATATTCTCCACCAGTTTTCCGGAGTGGCGGTTGATCGAGGCCAAGGATGGCGACGAGGCGTTGGCCATCGACGACTCCGACCTGCATCTCGCCTTGATCGATTTCAACATGCCGGGGATGAACGGCATCGAACTGGCGGAAAAACTGATGGTCAAATATCCCTCCCTGGCCGTCTATCTGGTGACGGCCAACATTCAGGAACGGATGCATCAACGGGCGGAGAGCATGGGGATCGGCTTCATCAAGAAACCCATCGCCGAGGCCAAGATCGCCGAGGTGCTCAATACCCTGCAGGCATGACTCGAAAGGAGGCAACTGATGTTCTATCTGAGTGAAATGGAAGAGGACGCCTTGAAGGAGTTCTTCAACATGGGTCTGGGCATGGCGGCGGCTTCCCTGAGCCAGATGGTCAACAACGAGGTGCTGCTTTCCTTGCCCCAGTTGAAGGTGGTTCCCTACGAGGAGGCCACGCAGATGCTGGTCTCCAACGAGGAGGAAAAACTGGTGGCCATTCGACAGAATTTCACCGGAGAACTGACCGGAACCGCCCTGCTGATCTTTCCCGGCGCCGAGAGTCTGGAACTGGTCCGCACCCTGCTCAACGAGAAAATGCCCCTGGAAGTGTTGATGGAACTGGAGCAGGAGACCCTCCAGGATGTGGGTAACGTGGTGTTGAACGCCTTTCTGGAGAGCTTCACCCAGATGATGTCGATTCAATTCGAATTCGAGTCCGCCGAATTCCTGAAGGGGAGCAGCAGTTTTCTGTTGGATATCACCTCCCATCTGGCGGCGCAGAAACAGTCCCTGGAGTACTCCGGCAGCGAGGTGGACGAACGGGCCTTCGTCCTGATGATGGATTTCAAGACCAATGATGAGGAGGATGCCCAGCACACCTTGAGCGGCTTTGTGGTCCTGCTGTTTTCCCAGCCGTCCATGGAGATCCTCAAGCGTGAATTGAAAGTCATTCTTGGTACTTTTTGACAGTCGCGCGCCCTCAATGAACGATTTGGATCCCAAACTGCTCGGCAGAGCGCTGGATGTCAGCGCGGTGGGCATCATCATCCTGGACCCGGCACAAAAGATCCTGTTCTGGAACGACTGGATGGAAAAGGGGTCGCGTCTGCTGGCGGAAAACGTGTTGCAACGCACCCTGTTCGAGGTTTTTCCCGAACTGAGGAACACCCGCATCGCCCGCGCCGTGGAAAGCGCCCTGAACTCCGGTTTGCCCACCATGCTTTCCCATCGACTGAACCAGACCCCCTTTCCGCTGTACACCGCCTCGGAAAAGACCCGGGCCCACGCGAGAATGAGTCAGATGGTGCTGATCAAGGCGATCCGGGACACGACGGAGACCCGGTATTGCCTGATCCAGATCCAGGACATCACCAACACGGTTTCCCGTGAGTACATGCTGCGCAATCAGGCCCAGGAACTCCAGAGCGCCAAGGAGACCGCCCAGGAGGCCAACAAGGCCAAAAGCGATTTCCTGGCCAACATGAGCCACGAGATCCGCACCCCGATGAACGCCATCATCGGCATGTCCCATCTCGCCTTGAAAACCGACCTCTCCTCCAAGCAGCGGGACTACATCACCAAGGTCCACTCCTCGGCCCAGTCCCTGTTGGGCATCATCAACGACATTCTCGATTTTTCCAAGATCGAGGCGGGCAAGCTCACCATGGAGGCGGTCCCGTTCTACCTGGAGGATGTGCTGAACAACGTGGGCAATCTGGTGGCGTTGAAAGCCGAAGAGCAGGGGCTGGAGGTCAATTTCAGCGTGGCCCGGACCGTGCCCCTCAACCTGGTCGGCGACCCTCTGCGACTGGGGCAGATCCTGATCAACCTCACCAACAACGCGGTCAAGTTCACCAGAAAGGGGAACATCGTCGTCCTGGTGGCGCTGGAGCAGCAGGAAGACCGTCAGGTGGTGCTGCATTTCCAGGTGAAGGACAGTGGCATCGGCATGACCGAAGAGCAGATGGGACGGCTTTTCACGGCGTTCACCCAGGCCGACTCATCCACCACCCGCAAGTTTGGCGGCACGGGCCTGGGATTGACCATCTGCAAACGTCTGGTGGAGATGATGCAGGGCCGCATCTGGGTGGAAAGCGTCCCGGAACAGGGGAGCACCTTTCATTTCACCGCCCAGTTCGCCTTGAAGGGCAAGGATCGCCGTCGTTTCCGGCTCCCCTCCCGGGACATGGTGGGACTGCGGGTGCTGGTGGCCGACGACAACCTCGTGGCCAGGGAGATCTTGCAGAAATCCTTCGAATCCTTTTCGTTCCAGGTCGTCTGCGTGGCCTCCGGGGAGGAGGCGCTGGAGGAGATCGCTCAGGCCATGGAGCGGCGACAACCGTTTCAACTGGTCTTCCTGGATTGGAAGATGGGGGAGATGGACGGCATCACCACCGCCCGGGAGATCAGCGGACGTTTTCCCGCGTTGACCATTCCCAGGATCGTGATGGTCTCCGCGTATGCCAGGGAGGATATCAAGCTGGCGGCGCAGGGAATGGGGATCGATGCCTTTCTCACCAAACCCATCAATCTTTCGGTGCTGTTCGACTCGGTTCTGACGGTATTGAATCCGGATGCGCCCAGGGTCCAGCAGCGGGCCGGAGAGGAGGGGACCCCCCACCGGGAGACGGGCTTCGACTGGCGCGGCCTCCGGGTGTTGCTGGTGGAGGACAACGAGATCAACCAGCAGGTGGCCCGGGAACTTCTGGAAGAGGAGGGGATGGTGGTGGAGATCGCCGCCAACGGCCAGGAAGCGGTGGATGCGGTGGACGCCACCCCCTTCGATCTGGTGCTGATGGATATGCAGATGCCGGTCATGGACGGTTACGCGGCCACGCGGGTCATCCGCGCCAGGGAAAAAGGTCACGCACTGCCCATCATCGCCATGACCGCCAACGCCATGGCCGGGGATCGGGAAAAATGCATCGCCTGCGGCATGAACGATCACATCAGCAAACCCATACATCCCCCCACCATGTTTGCCACCATGGCCAGACACGTCCATCCCAAACCCGCCGGGCCTGACGACGGAACGGAGGTCAAAATGGCGCAGCCACCGGGAGAGATGGCGCAGCCGTCGGGGGAGATGACGGACGATTGGCCCACCCGGTTGAACGGCATCGACCTGGAAGCGGGCTTGAGCAATGTGAACGGCAACCGGAAACTCTACCTGAAGGTGCTCAGGGATGTGCATGCCCGGTTCCACGACATCGTACCCCGACTGCGGGCGGCACTCGACCAGGGGGCCGATGAAGCGGCCCAACGCCTGAGTCACACCTTCAAAGGGGTCGCCGGGACCATCGGCGCCAGAGAGTTGCAAGCCCGCGCCGCCGCACTGGAAACGGCGTTGCAGGAACGGAACCTCCAACGGACGCCCACGCTGTTGCAACAATTGACTCCGGAAGTCGAACGGGTGATGATGGCCCTCTCCACCCTGGCCGATCCGCCTGCCCAACAACCGCCAGACACACAGGAACCGCTCCCGACGGCGCTGGACCAACCCCGCCTGCAAGCGCTGTTCGCCAGACTCTCCAACCTCATCGCCGAGGGGGATTCGGATGCGGGGGAGTGTCTCGTCCTGGCCGGGGAACTGTTGGGAAAAAGCGCTTTCGCCAGAGAGATGACCACATTGACCAGGCAAATCGAAGACTATGAATTCGAAGCCGCACACCAGACCTTGCAACAGATCGTCGCGGGGCTGAAACTGACATGAACGATCGCGAGCGCGGCGCTCCCTAGCGCCGACCCTTCCAGGGGGGGAATTGGAACATGCAGGAAAAGAACGGCAAAATCCTGATTGTGGATGACGAGAAAACCAATCTCGATGTCCTGGTGGGTCTGTTGCAGGATGAGTACAAAACCATCGTGGCCAAGAATGGTGAACAGGCCCTAAAACGGGCGGCCACCGCGCCCCAACCCGAATTGATCCTCCTGGACATCATGATGCCGGATATCGACGGCTATGAAGTGTGCAGACGGTTGAAAAACGATCCGGAAACCGCGGACATCCCCATCATTTTCATCACCGGCAAGGAGTCGGTCCAGGACGAGACCATGGCCCTGGAGGCCGGAGGCGTGGATTTCATCCGCAAACCCTTCAGTCCCACCGTCGTCATGGCCCGCATCCGCACCCATCTGGCGCTCCACCGGCAAAGAACCCATCTGCTGGAACTGAACGCGCTGAAAAATAAATTCCTGGGCATGGCCGCCCACGATCTGCGCAATCCCCTCAACTCGATCTGCGGCTACAGCGACATCCTGCTCACCATGACCGTGGAGGAGGGGGAACGGATACGCTTCACCCAGACCATTTTCGACGTCGCCAGTCAAATGCTCCATTTGATCAACGATCTTCTGGATGTGAGCGTCATCGAAAGCGGCCATTTCGTCCTGCACCAGCAATCCGGCGACCTGGCGGACCTGGTGGCCGAACGGGTGCAATTGATGACCTTCACCGCGGAAAAGAAAGGGGTCTCCCTCGTCACCGATCTGCAGGCCACCCCCAGTTTTCTGTTCGATCGGGAGCGCCTGGCGCAAGTCGTGGACAATCTTTTGAGCAACGCGATCAAGTTCAGCCCGAAAAATACCGATATCACTGTCAGTACCGGTCAACAACGGGAGGGCGTCTTCCTGCGGGTGTCGGATCAGGGACCGGGGATTCCCGAAACCGAACGGCACCAACTCTATGGGGCCTTTCAAAAATTAAGCGTGCGTCCCACCGGCGCGGAAAAAAGCACGGGGTTGGGGCTTTCCATCGTCAAAAGGATCATGGACGCCCACCAGGGGGTGATCTCGGTGGTCAACAACGAAGACCGGGGCGCGACCTTCACCTGTTTTTTTCCTGTCGGCCAGACGATGCAAAACGACAGATAACGATCCATTCCGTTTTTTTGAGGGCATGCGACATGCCGGACAAGCGCAGCAGAATCCTGATTGTGGATGATGAAAAGACCAACATCGATGTCCTGATTGGTCTGTTGCACGATCAGTACAAGACCGTGGTGGCCAAGAATGGTGAACAGGCGTTGCTGAGAGCCACCTCGGAGAGTCCACCCGACCTGATTCTGCTGGATGTGATGATGCCGGACATCGACGGCTTCGAAGTGTGCCGACGCCTCAAGGCGAATCCGGTCACCCGGCACATCCCGGTCATTTTCGTCACCGGCATGGGTCATTTCGGCGAAGAGGGCAAAGGATTCGCCGTGGGCGCGGTGGATTATGTGGACAAACCCATCAATCCCACCATCCTGCTGGCCAGGGTGAAAACCCATCTGGCCTTGTCCGACCAGAGCCGCCTGCTGGAACAACAGGTCAAGGAGCGCACCCTGGAGTTGGAGAAAACCCAGAGCGCCTTGCGGTCGGCCATGGGCAATCTCCTGACCATTCAGGTGGCTCCGGGGGTCTTCTGGCTGCAAATCCCCGAAGCGGGACTCTACATCCTGTGCGGTTGTCCCAGCGAAGTGGTCAAACTCCTGATGCTCAAGGGACTCAACGCCCCCGCGTTCAAGAACGGGGTCAGTTTCGAGACCGGACCCAACGTCATCCTGCTCTCCGACCTGCTGGTGCAGAATGGCGGGTTCGCCAACATGGCGGAATTTCCAGTGCTGCAAATGCTCTACCGGCAGGGGATGATCATCCCCGGCCATCCCAACAATACCGGGGTCAAACCCATGCTGATGGGGGCCGCGGATCAGGTCATGGCCCAGATGTCCTATATCCATCGGGGCAACTATGGCCTCTCCAGGGACGAGATCATGGCCACGGGGGTGGACGAGGAGACCGCCGACAACATGATGCGCGTCAAGTTGCAGTTCGCCTTCGGCAAGATCCGGGAACCCTCCCAGTTTCTCGACACCCTGATCGTGGACGACACCCCCCAGGAGATCCGCAACGGCGCCCAGATACAACGTCTGGGTTGCAACCATTTCCGTTTCAGCTATCGGGGGCAAACCGCGGACGTGGATTTGAACCTGCCCAAGGATGTGGTCTACAAATCCCCCTATCCTCTGGGTTTCCACTGGATGAAACGCCACTATTTCGCGGTCTTGCATACCGGGGAAGGGGATGGTTGGGACTCGGAACGTCCCAGCATGAGCAGCGTCCTGATGTTTCAGGGACGCATCTATCTCATCGACGCCATACCCGGGGTGCTGAACGTCCTGAGCGCCATGGGCATCGACATCAGCGAAGTGGAGGGCATTTTCCACTCCCATGCCCATGACGACCATTTCGCCGGACTGCCCGCCCTGATCCAGACCGACCGCCGTTTGAAATATTACGCCACCCCCCTGGTGCGCTCCTCCGTGGCCAAGAAGTTCGCGGCGCTGATGTCGATCGAAGAGGAAAAATTTCAACAATTCTTCGAAATTCACGATCTCGAATTCGATGTCTGGAACCCCTGCGGTGGTCTGGATGTCCGGCCACTCTACTCCCCCCATCCCGTGGAGACCAACCTGCTGCTGTTTCGCGCCCTGGATGGGGATGGTTATCGAACCTATGCCCACTGGACGGATCTCACCTCGTTTTCCGTGCTGGAGAAGATGCACAACGACGGACCCTTCGCGGTGCCTCTGGAATTCATCGAGCGGGCCAAACGGAACTATCTCTTTCCGGCGGATCTGAAAAAACTGGATGTCGGTGGCGGCATGATCCACGGCATGGCGCAGGATTTTCGCCACGATCCCTCCAAACGTCTGATCCTGGCCCATCTGGCCCGTGAACTGACCACGGAAGAGATGGAAATCGGTTCCCAGGCCACGTTCGGCGCTCTGGACGTTCTGATTCCGGGAGAACAGGATTACCGGCGGCAACGGTGTTTTTACTATTTTCGTCAACTCTTCCCGGAGATCACCGATGACGCGATCCGCATGCTGATCAACGGACCCATCATGAACCACAACGCCGGCTCCGCCATCCGCAACGAAAGCGAGAACAACGGATTCGTGGATATGACCATCGCCGGAGACATCGTTTATCTGGACGCGGGCTTTGGCATCCGCTATCACCTTGGTTTCGGCTCCTTCATGGGTCTGTACCCCATTTTCTCCCAGTCGGTCTCCGACGAGGGGAGTTACCGGGCCATCTCCAACAGCGCGGTCCTGAGAATTCCGGTCCCCTTGTTCAAGATTTTTCTGGAGAACAGCGGTCTCTTCGGCAAACTGGGTCAGGTCCTGGAAAAGATGCGCTTCCTGCGTCACACCTGGCTGTTCGGAGAGCAGACCTCCTTCGTGTTCCTGAGCAAGATTGCCAACGCCATGGAATCCGTGACCATCCGGCGGGACGAATGGATTCAAACCGATCCCGGCAGACCCGTCCTGTGGATCGTCGCCCGGGGTCAGATCGAAAGGCTCTCCGAGAACGGCAAAACGCAGGAAGTGATCGAGGCGGGGGATTTCTTCGGGGAACAGTGGTATCTGAACGACATGCGCCATCCCTGGCGTTTCCGGGCCAAGGAGGACAGCAGGTTGCACCGTCTGCTCGCCGTGGATCTGCTGGACGCCCCCATCATTCACTGGAAAATGCTGGAAATCTCCCAGAAACGCGCTCGCAACGCCCTGGCCTGTCGGTAACACCCGCCGATGAGCGCCGCCACACCACTCCTCGACGAGGCTGAAGAGGACGCCTTCAAGGAGCTGTACAGTTTGAGTTTCGGCAAGGCCGCGTCCACCCTGAGCGAAATGCTGGATACGGAAGTGTTCTTGTCACTGCCTCAATTTTCCATGCTCTCCCGGCAATCCCTGGTGGAATACGTGCGCAGCCTCCACGGTTCGTTGGTCAATCTGGTGAGCATGCCCTATCGGTTCGTCTTCTCCCCTGACGACACCATCCCCGGCATGGCCGTCCTGTTGATCCGTTCCTCTGCGGTGGCCTCCTTTCTGGAGGCCTTGTACGGCACCCCCATGCCGGAAGATATGGCCAACATCGTGGAGGCAGAGGCCATGAGTCTGACGGGGGATGTGCTGCTGTATACCTGCGTCAGCTCTCTGAGCGCCTTTTTCTCCTCCGAGATCGATAGCGAAAAACCGAAATTTTTCAAAGGAATCCCGGACGACCTTCCCGGTCATCTCGCCTTTGTCGATGCTCCCGACCAACTCCTGTTGCTGCGCGTGGATTTTCACCTTCAGGATCGGGAGGTGGCCGGTTCCCTGCTCACCTGGATGGACGGGGACAAAGTGCCCTGCCTGCGAACCGAAATTGCCCATTTCATGCGGCAATACATGACCTGAGGAACAACACCATGTATTTGCTCAGACTGGATCCAGGGGAGTTGTTCATCAGTACCGAGCCAACGGAGGTGCATACCCTGCTCGGCTCGTGCGTGTCCATCGTGTTTTTTCACCCCCGACTCCGGCAAGGTGCCATCTGTCACGGCAAAAGACCCTCCAGGGAGTGTTCCAGACATGGTTGCGGCTTGAAAATCTGTCGGCAGTTGGGGGATTATGTCTCCTGCTCCCTGGAGTTCATGCTGGCCTATTTCGATCAAAAGGGCGTGCCTCGCCAGGAACTGGAGGTCAAACTGTTCGGTGGCGCCCTGATGTTCAACTCTCCAGGGATCTCCATGGACGCCCCCATGTTGAGCATGGGACAACGGAACATCGATACCGCCATGGAGTTCATCCGCTCCCGGCGGCTCCATTTGACGGCCTCGGATATCGGTGGCCCCTGGGCGCGTCAAATCCAATTCTTCACCGATTCAGGGGAGATAAGATTGAAACGCATTCGCAAATCACCGTTGGAATTGATGGCACTGGAAAACGGAAAATCAACATGTTGAAACTGGGTGTCAATGTGGATCATGTCGCCACCATTCGTCAGGCGCGGGGAACCCGCTATCCGGATCCGGTGGCCGCCGCCCTGTTGGCGGAACAGGCCGGCGCGGACGGCATCACCGTCCATCTGCGGGAGGACCGGCGCCATATCCAGGAACGGGATGTGGAACGGCTCCTGCAAATGACGCAAACCAAGGTCAACCTGGAGATGGCCGTCACGCCTCCCATGCTGGAACTGGCCTGTCGATGGCAACCCACCGATTGTTGCCTGGTGCCGGAAACCAGGGAGGAACTGACCACGGAAGGGGGATTGGACATCATCACCCATCGGGACCGGGTGGCCGCGGCCACCCGTCGCTTGAGCGAGGCCGGTGTTCGGGTCTCTTTGTTCATCGACCCGGAACCGGAAATGATCCGGGAGGCGGCCGCCATCGGCGCTCCGGTGGTGGAACTGCATACCGGGGCGTACGCCGAGGCCCGGGAGACAGATCGCCTGGAGGCGTGGCGGAAAATCCGCCAGGGGGTGGAACTGGGATGTTCCCTGGGATTGACGGTGAACGCCGGGCATGGGCTCCATTATCACAACGTGACGGAGATCGCCCGGATTCCAGGCTTGACGGAACTCAATATCGGTCACGCCATCGTGGCCAGAGCGCTTTTCGATGGTTTCAGACTGGCGGTCAGCGAAATGAAACGGTTGATGCGCGAGGCGTGATGATTCTGGGTATCGGCACCGACCTGGTGAAAATCGAACGGCTGGAACAGGCCATGACCCGTTTCCAGGAGCGGTTCATCGGGCGGATCTTCACCCCGGCGGAACAGCGCCTCTGCGGGGAGGGCAGGACCCGCTACGCCTGTTACGCCAAACGGTTCGCCGCCAAGGAGTCTCTGGTCAAGGCCCTGGGGGTGGGAATGCGGGAGGGGATCTGGTTTACGGACATGGAGATCCTCAACGATGACTACGGCAAGCCTGTGATGACCCTCTCAGGCAAAACGGAGCGTCGCTTGCATGCCTTGATGCAGGCGGCCCATTTCACGTCGGTTGTCATTCATCTCGCCCTCTCGGATGAAGGGGGTTTCGCGCTGGCCCATCTGGTACTGGAAGGACGAAATAAATTAATATCATGAGTTCTCCATCTGTAGAAGAAATCACGGGCAGAGCGGAACTGCCACCCCTCACCGGAGCCAAACAGACTCTGTTCAACGAAATCCAGACGCGGATCGATGGGGCGAAAACCTTTTCCGAGATCCTGCCCGAACTGGAAGAGTACATCCTCAAATTTCTCCAGGCCCAAAGGTTGACCATCTACCAGAACGCCCGCGATGGACAGGAGATCATCGCGAAATTCAAGAGCGGACTGGAACTGCTGGAAATCCGGGTGCCCCTGTCGGCCAACTCCGTGGCCGGCTACGCGGCGGTGAGCGGCAACGCGGTGAGCATCCCCGATGTTTACAGCACCCAGGCTTTGACCGACATTCACAAATCCCTCAAATTCGACTCCAGTTTCGACAAACGGTCCGGGTTCCGCACCCGATCCATGATGGCGATTCCCATCCGTATCGGTCCCCCTTTGCTGGGTGTGTTGCAGGTGATCAACAAGGTGGGAGGGGACGCGTTCACCGACTCGGATCTGCAGTACGCCAAACAGTTGGCCGTAATCATCGGCAAGAAGTTTCATCAGGAGTTCGAAGGGACCTCCAGCCCCTATGAATACCTGCTCAAGAAAAACCTCGTCACCCCGGAGAAGTTGGAGGAGTTTTCCAAACGGACCAAAAAGGAGGGGGTCACCATGCCCTTTCTGCTGGTCCAGGAGTTGAAGATCCCCCCGGATCTGGTGGCCGCCTCCCTGGAGAGCTATTATCTGCTCCCGTTCATGCGCTACGATCCCAACATCATCCCTCCCAAAAAACTGTTGAGCAAACTCAACATGTCCTATCTGCGGCGTCAACTCTGGGTGCCGCTGGCCGGAGACATCAACGAGGAGATCCTGATTTTAATCGACGATCCCACGGACATGAGCCGCCAGATGGAGATCCAGCGCGCCCTGCCCGCGAAGAAGTACATTTTCCGGATCGGGTTTGCCGAGGATGTGCTGCAATATCTGGGGGGTGGCGGGGTCTCCTCCTATCTTCACGGTCTGGCGAGCAAACTGGAAGATGAAAACGTGGAGGACACGAGCGCCATCGACGATGGCGCGGAAGCGGGGGAGATCAACGAAAACGAAAACACCGTGATCCAACTCGTCAACCGGCTCATCATCGACGCCCAGCGGGCGGGGGCCTCGGATATTCATGTGGAGCCGGGTTCGGGACGGTTGGCATCGGCGGTGCGGTTGCGCATCGACGGCCTGTGCCGGCCCGCGCTGGAGATCCCCTCCACCCACATGCGGGCGGTTTTGTCCCGCATCAAGATCATGGCGCGGATGGATATTTCCGAACGGCGCAAACCCCAGGACGGCAAGATCGTGGTCAAGGTCAAGGGGCAACCCCTGGAACTGCGGGTAGCCACCATTCCCACGGTCTACGGGGAAGGGGCGGTGTTGCGGGTATTGGCGACGGGTGGCGGTTTGCCCTTCGACAAACTGAATCTCTCCGAGCGCAATTACAAGGAGTTGGATCGGCTGGTCAACATCCCCCAGGGGATTCTGTTGGTGGTGGGACCCACGGGTTCAGGCAAGACCACTACGCTGCATGCGGTCATCGGACGCATCAACACCCCGGAGCGCAAGATCTGGACCGCCGAAGACCCGGTGGAGATCACCCAGCAGGGTTTGCAACAGGTGCAGATCGATCACAAGATCGGTTTCACCTTCGCGGTGGCCCTGCGGGCCTTTTTGCGCGCCGACCCGGACGTGATCCTGATCGGTGAAATGCGCGACAAGGAGACCGCCCACAGCGGTATCGAGGCCTCCCTCACGGGTCATCTGGTTTTCTCCACTCTGCACACCAACTCGGCGGCGGAAACCATCATCCGTTTGCTGGATCTGGGGCTGGACCCGTTGAACTTCGCCGACGCCTTGCTGGGCATTCTGGCGCAACGCCTGGTGCGCACCCTGTGCACCGAGTGCAAACAGCACTACAAACCGGATGACGAGGAGTGGAAACGGTTGATCCGTCTGTACGGGGAGGAGTATTTCCCCGAACTGGGTGTCACCCAGGCCACCACGGTGTTGTATCGTCCCGGTGGTTGCGGCAAATGCGGCAAGACCGGCTACAAGGGACGGGTTGGGGTGCATGAACTCCTGGTCGCCACCAAAACCATGAAACACAAGATCGTCGGCGGAGGCAAGGCCGAAGAGATGCGCACCCTGGCGGTGCAGGAGGGCATGCGCACCCTGATTCAGGACGGCGTGGCCAAGGTCCTGAAAGGGATCATCGACCTCTCCCAACTCTTCCGGGTGGCGACGGAGTAGGGGAAATGCCCATGTCAAACAGGCTCGACAACGACTCCAGCTACAAGCTGCTTTTTTCCCATCCGGAGATGGTGCGGGACCTGATCCTCGGGTTTGTGCATGGTGCATGGGTGTCACGCCTCGATTTCTCCACCCTGGAAAAGGTGAATGGCCTGTTTGTCGGTGATGAATTCCGTGATCGGGAGGATGATGTCGTCTGGCGATTGCGTTTTGGCGATCTCTGGCTGTATGTGTATATTTTACTGGAGTTTCAGTCTTCAGTAGACGACTTCATGCCCCTGCGGGTGGGGGATTACATGTTCTCCCTCTACCAGGATTTACGTCGTGCGAAGCAGTTGCAAGATAAAAAATTACCACCCATCCTGCCGGTTGTGATATATACTGGCAAACAAAGATGGGATGTTCCTTTGGATGTCAACGAGATGATTGTTCCAGTACCCGGCCTGGAAATTTATCAGGTCCGAATGCGCTATCTGGTACTGGATGTGGTGAGCATGGCGGAATCGGAACTGGCATCCCTGCGCAATCTGGCGGCTGTACTCTTCCGTCTGGAGCGGAGCCGGTCCATCGAGTCCGTGGGAGAGTTGATCAGGACCTTGCAGGAATGGCTGAAAGCACCTGAACAAACCAGTTTGCGCAGGGCGTTCGCCATATGGTTGCGGCGGGTCTTGTTGCCCAAGCGTCTTCCCCAAGCCGATATTCCAGAAATGACGGACTTGTACGAGGTGAATACCATGTTAGCTGAAAGCGTTCAAGAGTGGGTAAAACCGTGGATGGACCAAGGGCGAAAGGAAGGCCGACAGGAAGAAGCCGCTTCCATGCTGCTTAAACTGATGCGTCGCAAATTTGGCCAGATACCTGACTGGGTGGCGACCAGGGTGACCTCGGCGAACACAGAACTGATTGAAATGTGGAGCGATAACTTCGTGTTCGCCAATTCCGTGGACGAAGTGTTCGCATTGTAGTGATCCGCGCCTCTATTTCGCCGTCTGCGCAAATACCCCGTCCCACTTTTCCGGGGGTGGGTGTTTGATGTAGTACTGGACGCGGGAAAGATAGATATCGTAAATCATCCGCTCCGGATCCCGCTGCAACAGCAGTTGAAACCGCTTGGCCGCCTCTTCCCACCGGCGTCCACGGTACAAGGCCACGGCCTTGTGATAGGCGTCCACCTCGTTGCGCGTGTCTCCACCCACGGCGTCCACGAATCCCACCGGCTCAAAGATGGAAATCGGTTGCGTCCGGCCCCGCACCCGCACCCGGTCCAGCTCCCGGAAAATCACTTCCGGCAGCGCCCGGCGGGTCTCTTCTCCCACCAGGACGGCCACTCCGTACTGTTTTGTCAGCATCTCCATGCGGGATGCGTGGTTGACCGCCTCACCCACCACCGAATAGGCCACGCGGAACGTGGAACCCATGTTGCCCACGCTCACCACGCCTGTGTTCAGACCAATCCCGATCTTCAGTTGGGGCCACCCCTTGGCGGCGAATTCGTCCTTCAGGTCGTTCATGGTCTGAATCATCAGCAACGCGGTCTGCAAACCATGCCGGGCATGACGGGGATTCTCCAAAGGCGCGCCCCAAAAGGCCGTCACCACATCCCCCCGATAGTGATCGATGGCACCCCGATTGCCGTGAATCACGGTGGTGACCCGAGACAGATAGGCATGCAGCACCCGCACCACATCCACCGGTTGTATCTCATCGGCCAGGGGGGCGAACCCCCGCACATTGGCCACCATGACGGTCATTTCCCGACGCTCTCCGCCGACATTCACCTCCTGACCGCTCTGGTGAATCTCCTCCACCCGGTCCGGCGGCAGGTTATGGTCGAACAGGCGGGCAAGTTGCATCTTGTGGCGGGAGACCACGAACAGGCCGAAGGTGTAATGCAAGGCAAAAAGCAGCAAGGTCAAGGCCAGAGGGGATACCAAAGGAATGACCATATCCGTCCGTCGCCAGAAAATGGCATTGCTCCAGCCGATCAGCAGGAGAATCAGCATGGTGAGATAAAATCCCCATGCCCGTGAGAGGTGGGGCATCAACAGAACAAAGGCGATGGCGATGATCAGGAAATAAAACAGTTCGATCGTCAACGCGTGCCCCGAACGGCGCTTGATGGAACCATCCAGGATCCCGCTGATGATGTTGGCGTGAATTTCCACGCCGGGAAAAATATTTTCCACAGGTGTTGCGTGTACATCTCCCAGGCCGGAAGCGATGGAACCCACCAGCACGATGGCGTCCGTCATCAACGAGGCCTCCACGGTTTTGTCGAGAATGTCACTGGCGGACACATAGGGAAAACTTCCCTTCCGGCCCCGGAAAGGAATCAGGATGGAGGCATGCTCATCCACCGGGATGTGATGGGGACCCAAGCCCAACCACTCCAGACCGCTCTCCACCTCCCTGGGGCTTTTGGCCGTCGGAGTGATGCCCAGAGTGATGGGGGGATCTCCGAGGATGGCCCGCACCATTCCCAACGACAAAGACTGGTACAACCTGCCCTGATACTCCTGCAGCATGGGCATGCGGCGAATGATCCCATCCCGGTCCACCAGGGGATTCTCGAAGAATCCCGCATTCTGGGCCGCGCTCTGCAATACCGGAATGTTGGCCCCGTAGCCCGCCGCCTTGATGAACGGCATGTTGGTCCGCCCCAGCTCCTCAAGGGTGATCACCGGATCGGGCAGCACTCCGGATACCGCCAACTGGGGTTCCATGCTGGCTTTGAAATAATATCCCAGCATGACCGGACGACCCCGCAGACTCTGGGCAAACCGTTCATCCCGCTCCAGTGTGGGACGCAACCGTTTCAGCTCCGATTGAAAAAGAGGCTGGTGTTTCAAGGCTCCGCTCGCCAATCCGTCCAGAACGGGCAGTCCGGAGCTTTGATCCTGCTCCGGAAACACCACGTCGAAACCCAATGCCAGAATGCGATAATGGTCGAACAGAAGATCGGTCAACCTGGCCAGATGGTGGCGTCCCCAGGGCCAGTGCCCCACTTTCGCGAGACTTTTTTCATCAATCGCGACAATGACGATACGTGAATCCTTGGTCGCGGGCATGGTTATTTTGAGACGGGTATCGTAGGCGATATTTTCCAGTTTTATCAGCAGAGGGAGTTCGATGACGTTGAAGGCATGCAGAAAAAAAAGCAACGTCACGCCCAGGCTGGTCAAGAGGCGCATGATTTGTAAGCGATACACTGACAATCCTCAACCTTGCCAGGGAATGAATTGCACGATGATCACCAGGCTGGCAGACGCGTCAAGGCACATAGCCAGGGATCTTGTCCAGGTTCACCTGATCGATCTGTTCGGGTGCCAAATACTCCTGGGCGTAATCCAGATAGATTTTCTTGTCGATAAACAGTTTGAACAAATCCGGGTCGATGTGTCCATCCTTCATCATGAAGCCCAGGATTTGCAAAGAAGCGGATAAGGGTTTGCCCTTTTTATAGGGGCGATCCCTGGCGGTCAGGGCCTCGAAGACGTCGGCAATGGCCACCATGCGGGCCTGGATGGACATTTGATCTCCGGTGAGTCCCTTGGGATATCCTTTGCCGTTCATCTGTTCGTGATGCCCCCCCGCGATTTCCGGCACGCGGGTGAGATGTTTGGGGAAGGGAATGGCTTCCAGCATTTTGTTGGTGGCCACGACATGGTTGTTGATGATTTCCCGCTCCTCCGGGGTGATGGTCCCCTTGGGAATGTTGAGATTGTAGACTTCGTTGGCGGAAAGGAACGGCCTTTCCTGGCCGTTGCTGTCCACGAAGCGGCGTTGGGCGATGGCGCGGACCCGGTCCTGACGCTGCGAGGACATGAACTCCCCGCCGATGTTGGTCTCGCGAACAAAGACGCGGTCCGCGTCGATGCTGTCGATTTCGTTGCGGAATTCCGTTTCAAGGGCGGCGATTCCAGCGGTGGCGCCGGATTGCATGAGGGCGATTTTCTTTTTGAGAAAACGGAGTTCCAGATCCCGTTTCAACACCTCGAAACGGGAATCGATCAGATGAATGCGATCGAAGATGGTCTCCAGTTTGGTCCCCTTGTCCACCACTTCGGTGGGGGTCACCACCTTGCCACAGTCGTGCAGCCAGGAAGCGATCTTCAATTCGTACATCTGGTCGTCGGTGAAATGGATCTCCTGCAAGGAGCCATCCTGAGTGTCGTTGACGGCCCGACCCAACATTTCGGCCAACACCGGCACCCGGTGGCAGTGTCCACCCGTATAGGGGGACTTGTCGTCGATGGCCGAAGCGATGGCCTGGATGAAGGATTCGAAAAGCGCCTTGAGATCATTGATCAACTTCTGGTTGGTCAGGGCGATGGCGGCCTGGGAGGCCAAGGATTCGGCCAGTTTTTGATACTCGGGGGAGAAGGCCATGATCTCCCGGGTTTTGGCGTTTTTGGCGTTGATGAGTTGCAAAACGCCAATGATCTCATTTTCGTGGTTTTTCAACGGCACGGTCAGGAAGGATTTGGAGCGGTAATGGGTCTTCTGGTCAAAAGCGCGGGTGCCGGAAAAATCGAACCCCTCGGCCTCGTAAGCGTCCGGGATGTTGACCGTGGTGTCTTGCAGGGCGGCGAAGGCCGCGATCATCTGGAGGTTGGGTTTGCCATCCTTGTAGAGGGGCAGTTCGGGAAAATTGATGGCGATGCCTGTGGTGCCACCCATGGCGATACCCAGGGAGTCGGTCCGCAAGATCTCGAACTTGAGAGTCTGTCGCTCCGTGACGCTGTACATGGTGCCCGCGTCGGCGTTGGTCAACTCCTTGGCTCCCAGGAGAATCACTTCCAGCAGGCGGTTGACATCACGTTCCGAGGAGAGGGCGATGCCAATATCGTTGAGACGCTCGATCCGTCGCAGAATGTCGGTTGAATCGTCTGCCGCATCGGTCCGTGGCTCATCCGCGATCAGAATTTCGGCTCTTTCATCGTTCACAGTCTATTGACTCCCCGCATGTCAGGTTGAGAAACAATCGATACGATCTGATCGCGCTCATTTTGTGTTTCTTTTAGGCTAACCTAGTATAAACCACCCGTGCTTTTTTGCATATGCTTTTCTGCAGGGGAGCCTGTAAAAAGCCCATGCCCGTCCATGGAAAAGTCGCATAATATATATTATGTTAAATTTTGTTCGGGTGTGAATGGATTATTGCGACTTATCATCGCAAACGCGTGTCAGACAACAAAAAAAGCCTCTGATACCTTGCAAATGGGGTTGCCGACCGGCATGGAACTGCTAGAATGAAATGAAATGGAATTACACTCTTTTGGAAACGGTCAAACTCCCCATGCGTCGCATCCTCGTCACCAGCGCTTTGCCTTACGCCAACGGTCAGATCCATCTGGGTCATCTGGTGGAAACCATCCAAACCGACATCTGGGTGCGTTTTCAGAAACTTCAGGGCCATGAATGTCACTATTTCTGCGCCGACGACACCCATGGCACCCCGGTGATGATTCGCGCCCGCAACGAAGGGATCTCCCCGGAGACCCTGGTTGAACGGATGCAACAGGAACATCTGGAAGACTTCAAGGGTTTCAACATCGCTTTCGATCATTATCACACCACCAACTCCGAGGAAAACCGTCTCCTCGCCGAAGAGGTCTACCTGGAAAACCGGAAGGCCGGCAACATACGCACCAGCACGGTTCGGCAAGCCTATTGCCTCGAAGACAAAATGTTTCTGCCGGACCGCTTCATCCGAGGCACCTGTCCAGCCTGCGGGGCCGCGGACCAGTATGGAGACGCCTGTGAGATCTGTTCCAAGAACTACTCGCCACTGGATTTGCGCGATGCCGCCTGCGCCTTGTGCGGGGCCACACCCGTGGCCAGGGATTCGGAACATTTCTTTTTCAAACTGACCGATTTCGAACCTTTTCTCAAAGAGTGGACCCGTTCCGGCGCTTTGCAACCGGAAATGGCCAACAAACTGGACGAATGGTTCCAGGCCGGATTGCAGGATTGGGACATTTCACGGGATGGACCCTACTTCGGCTTCGAAATCCCGGACGCCCCCGGCAAGTATTTCTATGTCTGGCTGGATGCCCCGGTGGGTTACATGGCGTCGTGCATGGCGTGGTGCAAACGCAACGGACGGGATTTCGCCGACTTCTGGCGGCGGGACGACCTGGTGGAGGTCTACCACTTCATCGGCAAGGACATCCTCTATTTCCACACCCTGTTCTGGCCCGCCATGCTCAAGGGCGCGGGTTTCCGTCCCCCGACCGCGGTGTTCACCCACGGTTTTCTGACGGTCAACGGTCAGAAAATGTCCAAATCCAGAGGCACCTTCATTACCGCGCGCCACTATCTGGAACGGCTCAACCCGGAGTATCTGCGGTATTATTACGCCACCAAACTGACCGCGCGGGTGGACGACCTGGATCTGAACCTGGAGGATTTTGTCCTGCGGGTCAACAGCGATCTGGTGGGCAAGGTGGTGAACATCGCCTCCCGCACCGCCGGTTTCCTGCACAAACAATTTCAGGGCCGTCTCGCGGCAACCTATCCGGACGATGGTGGGCTGCATCAGAAGTTTGTGGAGGCAGGCAATGAAATTGCCAATTTTTATGAAGCACGTGAATTTTCCAAGGCCATGCGCTCCATCATGTCCTTGGCCGATTTGGCGAACCGTTATGTGGAAGATCACGCACCTTGGACTTTGATCAAGTCTGAAGAGACAAAAGAAACAGTACGCGATACATGCACCATCGCCATCAACCTGTTCCGGATCTTGACGCTCTATCTGCAACCCGTGCTGCCGCTCATGGCGGAAAAAAGCCGGGAATTTCTGCGATTGCCTCCCTACTCCTGGCCTGACCGGCTGGAACCGCTGCGCAATCACACCATCGGAGAGTTCTCCCACATCATGGTGCGCGTGGACCCCAAAATGGCGGAAAGTCTGCTCCACTCCCTGGAATTTCCCACCCCCCCGGCGACGCAGGTTGCAAAAACCGTGAGCAAATCCACCGAAAACGCGGGAGAGACGATCGATATCGACTCCTTTTCGGCAGTGGATCTCCGGGTTGCCCGCATCACCGGCGCGGAACCGGTCACCGGCGCCGACAAACTGCTGCGTTTGACCCTGGACGTGGGTGAATTGGGAACGCGCACCGTTTTCGCCGGCATCCGGTCAGCCTACGCACCCGAAACCCTCACGGGTCGCCTGACCGTTCTGGTCGCCAACCTGCAACCGCGCAAAATGCGCTTCGGCGTTTCGGAAGGCATGGTTCTGGCCGCCGGACCGGGAGGCCGGGAACTCTTTTTATTGGCGCCGGACAACGGGGCGCAACCAGGCATGCGTATCCGTTGATTCCTATAGACTGAAGGTTGCACAAACCATGAATATCCCGACCAAACAAGCACTGCTGTTGACCGATTCCGGCACCGTCAACCTGATGTTGAAGGGAACGCTTCAAAGCCATGGTTATGCGGTGACGATCGTGCAATCCGAAAAGGGGGATTGTTTCGAAACCCTGCTGACGCTTCGGCCCGACATCATCTTCCTGCGCACCGAACTCAAACACGGCAACGGTCTGGAGGTGTGTGACCGCATTCGAAAGGAACCCCTGCTGGAAAAAACCCGCATCGTGTTCCTCTCCTCCAATCCCATGGTGCGTGATCAGGCCATAGAGCACAGGGCGGACCGCTTCCTGACCATGCCTTTCGCCGCCTCCGACGTGCAGGAAACCTTGCGTTTTTTCGACAGCATCACCAGGCAGGTCGTCCTGTATGTGGATGACAGTCCTTTGCTGCACGCCGCGGTTGTCCCTCATCTCAAGGATGAGGGGTTCGAAATCCTGGAAGCTTTTGATGGCCGCGAGGCCATGGAACTGATCGATGCACGGGATGGGCGGATCGATCTGATCATCTCCGACGTGGAGATGCCGGTGATGGACGGGATTTCATTGTGCAAAACGCTCCGCGCCACCCGTTCCGAGGACATTCCGTTCGTGCTGCTCACCTCGCTGGACACCCCGGAAGCCGTCTCCAGAGGCTTCGAGGCCGGGGCGGACGATTATGTCACCAAACCCGTTCTGGTCCCGGAACTCCTCTCCCGTGTCAAACGGCTGTTGCAATCTTCCGGAGGGCGCCAGGAGAGCAAACGACCGGAACAGATACTGGTCGTGGACGACTCCCCGGTGATCCGGGGGATGATCCTCACGGCGTTGCGCTCCCATGGTTTCGTGGCGGACACGGCGGATCATGGACTGGCCGCCCTGGCCAAGCTCAAAGTCAAGCGTTATCACCTGCTGGTGACCGACTACGACATGCCCCACATGAACGGCCTGGAACTGTGCACGAAAATCCGCCAGGAGGTTTCCACCATTCAACAGATTCCAATCATTTTTGTCACCGCCCGTGACGCCAAGTCGGATGAAGTGCGGGTCAAATCCCTGGGAGTGCAGGCTTTTCTCACCAAACCCTTCCAGGCCGACCGCTTCCTCTCCGAGACCGAGCGGGTCTTGTCCCTGGGACGCCTGGAGCGGCAGAACCGGATGCTTTCCTATTATTTCCCCGAACAATCCACCTCCTGGACCCACCATGCCGATGGTGCTGAAAAGATCATCGCCGGGGCGCAGTTTCGCACCATCCTGTTTGCCGGACTGGCGGATTTCCGCGCCTTGACCAAGCGTCTGGATGCCAAAGCCTTGCTTGTCTTGTTGAATCGGTATTTTTCCTGCATGCTGGAAGTATTGAACTCCCACAATATCCAGGTGGATAAAATTCTGGAAGACCGGCTGATCGTTTCGTTTGCCAATCAGGATCAGGGAGCCATGCAGGCCATCGAATGCGCGCGGGCTCTGCACAACGCCATATCGAATCTGCAACGTCAGACCGGTTTGGATGTGCGACTGCAAACCGGCATTCATTCCGGTCATCTGGTACTGGGCGTGCTGGAACCACTTCCCCAACATTGCGGCCGGATCACCCTGATCGGAGAGAGCATCGATCTGGCCCGACGGGTCAAGGAGGTGGCCATTTCCGGTGAAATCGTCCTGTCCGAAACCACTTTCGCCCTGGTTCAGACCCTGATCACCACCAAGCCCATGGGATTCATCAAGACACAGGATGATACCATGCGGGTGTTTCAGGTTTTGGACTAGCATGCCCCCCCCTGCCCCTCTGCGCGTCACGCTGCTCATCACCCGCTCCACCCTCCCCGTTGGCTGGGAAGAACGCATCACGGAACATCTGGGTCTGGCGTGGCGGGCCAACCTGTTTTTCCTGGATCAGGGGATTCATCTGATTGAACGTCCATGGTCCGGGAGTCGCTTTGGCGGGGAAAGGATCTATTGCGCCTATGGTCATGGACAACTGAACGGACCACGACCCTCTCCCGACATCTTTCCGGGGGGATTGGCCAACCTGGGACGCATGATTCGGGAGAGTGACTACACTTTGTCGTTGCCCGCCACGCATTGGCCCGCGCAACCCGGACAACATCCGCAAAAATCCATTGGCATTCTGTTGGTGGACGACAATCCTTTCCTGCTGGTGGAAACCACCCGTCTGGCGGCGGGATTGGCGGGTTGCAACCACAAGCCGACGCTTTTCTCCCCCTTTTATCCCGGTCCCATCTTTCCCATCACCGCCGCCCCCTATCTGGAAGCCCTGCACGCTTTGGGGGGTTCCATCACCGCCTCTCCCCCATACGAGCAAATGGCCTTGGAGCAGGAGGTTGTGTTGCAATTTTGAATTGCCGGCGTGATCCTGTTCTGCTATGCTTCATCTTGGTTTTTTTACATCATTTGAGAGAAAATTTCTCCAAATTGACCTTTTCACCGAGTGCATCCTGATAGGAATCACATGCTGTTGCGATTTATTGTTGAGAATCTGTTCTGCTTTGCCGGGGAGACCATCTTTTCCATGGTGGCCGGAAAAGACGACGCGCATCCAGAACATAGGATCAAAACCACCAAGCACAATGCCTTGCGGACATCGGCTTTGTATGGTGCCAACGCCCATGGAAAATCCAGACTGTTGATGGCCATGGCATTGGCAAAAAGATTGGTTGTCGAAGGCAGCAAACCAGACAAAAAAATTCCTGTAAAACCGTATCGTTTGGACTCGCACCTGCAAACCCAACCCTCCCGTTTTGAATTCACGATTTTTACTCAAGGAATTGAATATACCTACGGGTTTGTGGTGGATGTGGACAGGGTGCATGAAGAATGGCTGTTTTCACGACCCAACAAACAGGAAGTGTGCCTGTTCGAACGCGTTACAGATGCCGCACTGAACACCAAAATCACCATTGGTCCCTCTCTGGCCCGTCCAGGTTCAAAAGAGAGAGCGGTTGTGGAATTTTTACAGCTCTCAGTTCGAAAAAATCAATTATTTTTGACCGAATGCGTTGAACGTAATTTCAACAAAGTCAAACCCGTGTATGATTGGTTTTCAAAAACGCTTCATATTATTTTTCCAAACCAAACCCTGTTACCGGTCGCTCATCTTGCCCACAAAGACGATCATTTTGGAAAATTTGTCAATCAATTTTTAAAATTGGCTGATACCGGCATCTCTGGCATTGAAACCCGACAAGACAAAATAGATGCCAAGTCTGCTTTCCCGGACGCTCCCGATGAATTGCGACGTGATTTTGAAAGGCCCTGGGTGGTTCATACAATAAAGCACACCTGAATCTTGATCGTTTTCAAGACAAGATCGACTCAGCGTGTCAAACCGCCCAAACCCAGGATCCCAATCCCCAGGCGCGTTGGGACTCATGTTTACAAAGTGGTCAAAACCATTCGCACTCTTCCAACCTGAACGGCGGCGGTCATTTTGCCGTTGTCACCTCCAACTGCCGCCCATCGCTGGCAAAAATCACCGCGCCATCCGTGTCGGTGCGCCACAGGCGCGCCCCGACCCCTTGCCAACGCCGCACCACCTCCGGTTTGGGAAAACCCCACTGATTGTCCAGACCGACACTGAACACCACATGTTCAGGTCGCAGGGCCTGGACAAACGGGAGGCTTGAAGAGGTCATGCTGCCATGATGGGGAGCCAGCAGAACCGTCACCGGACGCAAGGCACCCTGGGAAACCAGCCAGGACTCCTCTTTGGTCTCCATGTCCCCGCTCAGCAGGAACCGATGCGCCCCATACACCAACTCCACAGCCAGAGAACGGTTGTTGAGATTGACCACCCCCTTCACCGGCATGGGGGACAACACCCGCAACACCCCCTCCCCGTCCCGGATCTCCTCCGCGTGATCGAAAAAACGTACCGGAACCCGCAGACGTTGAGCGCTCTCCAACAATTGGTGGATGGAATGGCTGTCCATCTCCTCACGGGTCATGCGCGCCAGCCACAAACTCCCCACGGCAAAATTCTTCAACAGTTGCTCGACCCCGGACATGTGGTCGGCCTGGGGATGGCTCACCACCACCCGTTCCAGTCGCTCCACACCATAATGCCACAGCGTGGCGGAAGTCACCCCCTCCCCCACATTGAACCGGGGGGTGGCCACCCCGCCGGAATCCACCACCGTCCAACCCCCATGGGGCATCTTCACCACCAGGGAGAGCGCCTGTCCCACATCCAGCACCATCAGGCGCAGCCGCTGATCGCCGCCAAAATCCCTGGGCCACCACAGACCGAGCAGCGCCACCACGGTGCACAACACCCGTTTCCACCACCATGGCCCCGGACTCCGGATCGTCCCGGCCACAAATCCGGCGGCCAGAAACAGGGCCAGACCCGGCAGGGCGGGACCTGCGGAGCGACGGTAAGCCCCGGGCAGGGTGACGGTCCATTCGATCAGCCAGCGGTACGGTTCCAGGGTCCATCCCATGAGCGCCAGCAGGGTGTCCGCTCCCGTCGGCCACAAGGGCTGGATCACCATGGCCAGCAAACCCAAAGGCGTGGAGATCTCGCCCACCCAGGGGATGGCCAGGGGGTTGACCAGGATTCCATAGGGGGAAAACCGATGAAAGCTGTACAGCGACACCGGCGCGGTCGCCAGTTCCACCGCCACGGTGGAACCCACCATGAAGATCAACCACCCCCGCCATCCATGAATGGGGAGGCGCTCCATGCAGTACAAGATCACCACCACACAGAGAAAGGAGAGCTGGAAACCCGCGTTCATCAATTGCTGTGGTTGCCAGGAGAGAATCAGAATGGCGGCCAGGGTCAGAATCCGCCAGGATTGCCGTCGGCGTCGCATGGCGACGGCGAGCAGAAACAGCCCCACCATGATGAACGCCCGCTGCACCGGCACCGACCAACCCGCCAGACTGGCGTAGGCCACAATCGGCGGCAGGCTCAACAACGCGGCGAGCTGTTTCATGTCCCAGCGTCGGGACGCGGGCAGGATCAGCACCAGCAACAGTCGCAACAGATAATAGACCGACCCGCCCACCAGGGACATGTGCAGCCCTGAAATGGAGATCAGGTGATAGGTGCCGGAGACGAACAGGGCCTCCTGCAAGGCGCTGTCCAGATGGCCCCGTTTTCCCACCAGCAACGCCTCGGCCAATCCCCGCTGGGAGGAGGGCAGCGTGACGGCGATCCAATCCGCCACCTTCTGGCGCAGGCGGTTCCAGTACCAGTCGCCGGTCTCCCCGGTTTTGAGAAGCGACGCGGTGGCGCTTCCGGTGGCCATTACGCCCTGCTCCAGCAGATAGGAGCGATAATCGAAACCACCAGGATTGCGGAAGCCGGACAATTGGCGCAAACGCGCCGGGAACTGCACCCGGTCTCCCGGCAATACGGTGGGAAGCTGCACCCCCTTGCGCAGCGCGTTGAAATGTACGCGCACCAGACCGGAAGCGCGCCAGTCACCGGATTCCACCCGGTCCAGGGTCAGCAGGGTGGAATCCCCCCGGTCGTCCCGATCCGCCACCACCCCCTGGATGATCCGTTTCTCTCCCACCAGGGTCGCCGGAAGATTCGGGATGACGGTCTGGTGCCCCACCACCATGAGCGCGCCCCACAACACTCCGACAGGCACGGGCCACAGATCTCCCCTGCTCCGATACTGTCTCCACAACGCGGCCATGGCGGGCAGGGTGGCGATGGGGACCAGTTCCAGACGGTGTGGCTCCAGTTCGGGCAACAGGAGCGTGACCCCCACGATCATCCAGACCAGAAACAGGGCCGGGGTGGTCGCCGTGGAGAGACCCCGGGGGCGTTCATCCCCCATTTTCAACTGGGTATCCGGTGCGCATGGTTGATTCCAACAAGTTACGATAATTGACTATTGTACCCACAGCAACCTTTTAAAACACCCTGAATAACGAAACCAAGACTATTGAGCATCCTTTTTTCCTTGCAATCGCGGCACACGGACTCATAATATCTGACATCTATGAAAGAGGCCTTGCACTAAAAAGGAGGCTGAAATGGAACACAAAACAACACCGTTGGTAGGAAGTTTCATGCTGATTTTTTTGGGTGCCATTGGCGTGATGGGAGTCACCCTGTTCGGCATCCTCAACAATCCAGGAGAACTGATCCGAAACGATTTGCTGTTTGGTCCCATCATTGCTGCCGGTCGTATTGTCATACCGATGTTTATCACCCTTGGCGTCATCCACTCGTTGGCCAACATCAAAAAGTGCCGGGCGTGTGGAAAAATTCTGTTCTGGAAAAAGCGCGCACGGGATTCGTTCCACTGACAAAGGCCCCTTTCATGCCGGAACCCCAGATTTTGGGGTTCCGGGTCCATCTTCCACCCTGCTCACGGCAAACACGTCCATGCATCCGACTCCAGGACAAAAAAAGGCCCTGCGATCCATACTGGACAAAAGCACTGACAAAATTCAACTGGGGACTCTGGCCACGCTCAAAGCCAACGGCTGGATTCAATTGGCCCACAACGCCAATCCCATGGGGACGGCCTCAAGCTACAGGCTGACCCTTTCGGGACGCAAGGTTTTGGGGCTGAGGGAACATCCTTTGACCATGGGCTACGCCAAAACCATCGGACTGGAAGCGGAAACCTGCGAGGAGTGCGGCGGGGCAGGCCGGTTGCTGGTCCTGGATGAGAGCGACCGGTTCAACACCTGCCCCTGGTGTCAAGGCACGGGCACGATCCTGGAAATTTTCTAGTCGTCCGCGCGGGGTGCCGGACCTGGATTCACAACATTTTTTTCACCCAATCCTCCCCAAGGCGCTGTTCCATCATCTCCCCGTTGGTCAGCAGGCCGAAACTGGCCGTGTCCGGATGGAGATACCGTTCGGCAACCCGTTCCAGATCGTCGATGGTGACGCTCATGACCCGTTTGCGGAAGTCGCGACGGGCCGCGGGCAGGCGTCCGTACATGGCGTCGTGAAAGGCCCGTTTGGCCTCCCCGGCCGGAGAACCGGGACGGTCGATCACCCCCACCACCCCCAGAATCGCCTCCTCCAGGGCGCGGGTTTCGGCCTTGCCGCTTCCAAGCCACTCGATGGCGCGTTGGAAATCGGCCAGGGTCTCCTCCATGCGGGGATCCCGATAGGAGTAGAAACGGAACAACCCCGTGTCCGAATCATATCCGGCCCCACCGCCGTAGGCCCCTCCCCGCTCCCGGATGGCCCGATGGAGGTAACCGTTCTTCAGGTATTGCCCCAATACGGACAGAACCGGGGCGTCCGGATGGGCGTAAGGGACGCTCCGGTGCACCCGCGCGCAATAATTGACCGTCGTGACCGTGCCCCAGGCCAGTTTCTGCCTCCCTGGCAACTTGTCGGGAAACGCCAGCCCCCCCCCCCTGCCCCGTCCCGGTCCGCGCCGCACCCCAGGCGCGCTGCAACACGGCTGCGAACTCCGTGAAATCGGTCTCCTCCCCCACCACAAGCAGTTGTCCGGGCGCCTGGCGCAGCATCTCCCGCAACGCTTCCAGACGTTGGGCGAAAGTCCGCAGTTGCCGGGGATCCTCCAGGGCCTTGTCCAGACTCTTCAGACGTCTGACCGCCACCAGCCCCCCCCAACGGTCGTTGAGCGCCGCCACCGGACCCAATCCCGACCCGGCCGCGGACAAAGCCAGCATGTGACCATTCTCCGTGACCCGCATCTCCACCGAGGAGCGCATCTGGGCGACCAGTTCCCGCAAGCGGGTCAGTTCGTCGAAGCGCGCCGTGGTGATGGTATCCCGGATCAACTGGATCAACGATTCATGGTTGCGGGTCAACGACTTGCCGGAAACGGTGAACAGGCAACGAAACCGCTCCATGCTCTCCACGGAGGCCCGAATCCCCACACGGGCGCCGATCCCTCCGCTGATCGCGGATTGATGGGCCTGGGTCTCCAGGTAATCCCGTCCGCCACACCCCACCTCCGGCAGACAGGAAGAAAAGATCGGCAGCAGATCCAGATGGTCGTCGGTCATGCCGGGAGGATCGATCACATATTGTTGATAGAGCAGACGGTTGGTGGCCGCCTTGAACCAGAAGATCGGCGTCTGCCCGATCCGCGCCTCCTCCCCCGTGGTGATGCTGATGTCGTCGGGAATGTCGGACAACTCCAGACGGGGCAGGATCTCCGGATCGTCCTCCTGCTCCTGGCGCTCCTTGAGGTCCTGGGCCTGTTGCCAGACGCGCCGCCGCTCGTCGGCGTCCAGTTGTTCCCGGATCGTCCGCAGACGCTCCACCTCCTGCCGGGCGCGCCGGGCGTTCAGGGTCTGATCCGGAACCAGGGTCACCCGCACCCGATGGGGATTCTCCAACAACCAGCGACGCACCAGTCCCTTGACGAATTCAGGTTCCTTGATTCTCTCCCGCAGGGACTCCAGGGCGGTGTCCAGGGCCAGGGCCGCCACCGGATCCCCTCCGTGCAAGGCGGGGGTCAGGGCGTTCAGGACCAGTTTCAGGCCGTAGGGCAAACCATCCCCGCCGATTTCACGACGGGAGAGCTCCAATTGGTGCAACACCGAATCCAGACGTTCCCGCTCCACCCCCTCGTCCGCCACCCGGCGCAACAGCTCCATGATCTGCCGCTCCACCGCGTCCGCGTGTTCCGCCTCCGAGCCTTCCAGACCGCAGGCGAACACCAGTTCCCGTCCCGAATCGTCCAGACCGCTCAACGATGACGGAGCGGCCCCCAGATCCGTGGTTTCCAACAGTTTCAAAAGGGGGGAGGAGCTGTTGTCCAGCAGCACCCCGTTCAGCAGATGGGCGTTGAGCAGACTCTCCATCTCCATGCTGGGTCCCAACAGCCAGCCCAGCACCACATGGGTCTTGGCGGCACACTCCTCCTCGCCGTCCAGGGCATAGCGTTCCACCACCCGGACCGGGGTTGTCAGGCGCACTTCGTCCGGCACCCGGTAGGCCCCGTGATCCTCATGAAACCGGGACAACACCAACTCCTGAAACCGCTCCTGGTGACTGTGGGCCGGGATGTCCCCGTAGGTCATGAAGATGGAATTGGAAGGGTGGTAGTAGCGGGCGTGGAACTTCCTGAGTCCCTCAAGGGTCAAATCGGGTATCGCCTCCGGATCCCCGCCACTGTTGAAATGATAGGTGGTGGTGGGAAACAGATGGGCCGCCAGGGTTTGGGACAGCACCCGCGAGGGGGAACTCATGGCCCCTTTCATCTCGTTGAAGACCACCCCCTTGAAAACCAGATCGGAGTCCGGTTTCTCCGGGTCGGCAAACTCCACCCGACACCCCTCCTGGGCGAAATCGAGAGGGTTGAGATTGGGAAAGAAGGCCGCGTCCAGATAGACCTGCAACAGATTGTGAAAATCCTTCCGGGACTGGGTGGCGAAGGGATAGGCCGTCCAGTCGCTGGAGGTGAAGGCGTTCATGAAGGTGGAGAGGGAACGCCTGAGCATCATGAAGAAGGGGTCCCGCACCGGATAATGACGACTGCCGCACAAGGTGGTGTGTTCCAGAATGTGCGCCACCCCGGTGGAGTCCTGGGGGATCGTCAGAAAGGCCACCAGAAACGCGTTGTGCGGGTCATCGGCGCGCAGATGGAGATGACGCGCTCCGGTGA
>JADGCR010000039.1 GCA_015228895.1 Magnetococcales bacterium | reverse complement strand
GGTCCAGGGACCACTCCAGGGCGTCGTGGGTGTGGGCCATGCGGCGGGCGGTTTCCGCCAGTTGGGGGGTGGGGTCCCGATGCAGGGCGGCCTGCAGACAGGGGAGCAGTTGGCCGCGGATGCGGGCGCGCAGAAAGTGGGGGTTGTGATTGCTCGGGTCCTCCATCCAGGGGATCTCCCTCCGGGTCAGCCAATGGAGCAGCTCCTGGTGGCGAAAGCAGAGCAAGGGCCGGACCAGGGTGACCTCCGGTGTCAGGGGCCGGGACGGGGCCATGGCGCCGAGTCCCCTGGCGCCGCTGCCCCGGGCGAGTCGTTCCAGGAAGGTTTCGGCCTGATCGTCCATGTGGTGCGCTGTGGCCAGGAGGGGGGCTGCGACCCGGCGCGCGGTTTCGACCAGAAAGCCGTAGCGGGCGGCGCGGGCCAGCGCCGGCAGGTTTCCCGCGCCATGGGGCGCGGTCCAGGTGGTGGTTGTGTAGTTCAGTTGGAGTTTCCGGGCGATCTCCCGGGTGAACTGGACGTCCATGTGGGCGTCGGCGCGGAGATTGTGATTGAAGTGGGCCACGGTCAGCCGTTCCCGCGGGAGCAGTCCGCTGGCCAGAAGCAGGTGGAGCAAAGCCATCGAGTCCCCCCCCCCGGAGAGGCCCAGCACCGTGTTCGGCTGGTGGCAAAACAGGGGGTTGGCTTCCCGGCGCAGACGTTGGACCAGGGGATCGATGGCCATGAATTATCGGTATGCCACCGGATCCGTTCGTTGGGCGGCGGCGAAGCCGGCCAGTCGCAGCCGGCAGGCGTCGCAAGCCCCGCAGGCCCGATCGGCAGAATCCGGATCGTAGCAGGAGCGGGTCAGGTTGAAATCCACCCCCAGTTCCAGACCCTTGCGAATGATCTCGCCCTTGGAGAGATTCTGCAACGGCGCGCGAATGCGGAAAGAGTGGCCGGTCACGCCATCCCGCGTGGCCAGATTGGCCAGCCTTTCGAACGCGGCGATGTATTCGGGACGACAGTCCGGGTAACCGGAATAGTCCACGGCGTTGACCCCGATGAACAGGTCCCTGGCGCCCAGGGTTTCGGCCCAGGCCAACGCGAGGGAGAGAAAGACCGTGTTGCGGGCGGGCACATAGGTCAGGGGTATGGCACTGTCCGGTCCACCCTTGCGGGGTGTCCAGGCCGGGTCGGTGAGGGCGGAACCGCCGAAGCGATCCAGTGGCACCTCCAGGGTCATCCAGTGGGCCACCGGCAGACTTTTGACGATGCGCTCCGCGGCGGCGATCTCTCCGTTGTGTCGCTGTCCGTAGCGGAAGGTGATGGGGTAGAGCTCGAACCCCTCGGCATGGGCCACCCGCAAACAGACAGCCGAATCCATGCCTCCGGAGAGGAGCACCACCGCCCTGGGACGCAAAATCAACGCCCCAGTTTTTGTTTGATCAGAGCCAAACGGGGTTTGGCGACGGTCGCGGAGGAGGAGTTGGGGAAATCCTTGACCAGACGCAACAGACTGTTGTTGGCGTTCTCCATGTCGTTCAGCTCATAGAAGGCGAATCCGATCTTCAACAGGCTGTCGGGCACCTTGGAACTGGTGGGCCAACGGAGCAGAACCTGGTTGAAGGCCATCAGCGCTTCGGGAAAACGACGCTGGGCATAATGCAGTTCGCCGATCCAGTATTGGGCGTTGTCCGCCATCTTGTCCTTGGGGGAGGCCTTGAGGTAGTTCTGGAAGGCGGTCAGGGACTCTTCGAACTTGTTCTGTTTGAGCAGCAGGAAAGCGGCCTCGTATGCGTCCTTCGGGGGTGCCACGGGTGTGGAACTCTTGATGACGGGTGGCGGAGGCGCGGCGGCCGGGGGTGGAGCGACCGCGGGCGCGGCTGGAGGCGCCGTCGTCGCGGGGGGGATCGCCGCCACGGGCGCGGCCGGTTTGGCGGTCTCCGCCGCGGGGGTTTCCTGGGCGGGTTCCGTGGCCAGGGCGGTCGGGGCGGGATGGGCTGATTTGGGTTCCGGTGGGGGCAGCAGGTCCAGGCGCTCCGTCAGATTTTTGTTCTCGTGACGCAGCTCCTCGATGTTGCCCTGCAGGGACCCCATCTGTTTTTCCAGCAGGGAAAGGCGGTTGTTGATTTCGGAGAGAACGGCCCGCTGGGATTGCTCCACCTGGTTCACCCGCTCCGACATTTCGGCGACCCGGATGGCCCATTCGGGTTTGGGCGCTCCCTCGGCCCCCTCTGGGGGAGAGCCGAGGCCGTTGCACCCCGACAGCATGGCAACCACGCCACAGGCCGCCAGATTGCGCAGACCCGTGGCGTGTTTGAAACCGTGACGAGACACCATGTTGCCCATGAGATTCCCTGTTCAATAACCGGGTTGTCTGGTTTTAGGGGACGAGTTCCGCGCGACGGTTCTTGCCCCAGGCGGCTTCGTTGTGTCCATTGACCAGAGGCCGTTCCTTGCCGTAGCTCACGGTCTTGATGCGGGAGGCTTCCACGCCCTGGGAGATCAGGTACTGCTTGGCGGCGTCGGCGCGCTTTTGACCGAGGGCCAGGTTGTATTCCCGTGTGCCCCGTTCGTCGCAGTGACCCTCGATGGTGACGTTGCGCTTGCCCAGCCAGCGGGCGTTGTGGGCGAGCACTTCAGCCGCGCGTGGGGAAACGAGGTCGGAGTTCAGGTCGAAATAGACCCGATGCTCCGGTTCGCCGCCCGCGCCACGACCGGAAGGATCGTTGGGATTGCCCCGGCCATCGAGAAAACCGGAGGAGCCGTCGGTCCGTCCCAGAGCGCGCCCGTCATCGCCGGTCGCTCCGGCGGCGTTGGCCTGTCCGGCGTCCGGGGAGCCTTCGGGTACGGAACCGCAGCCTGACAACAGACCCAGGGAGAGCAAGGTGACAGCCAGAAAATTGAAACGTTTCGTGATCATGATGGTTGAATCCTCGTTGAAGCAGTGATGGAGTATATTTGATGTGCAGGTTGCAAACGGTGGGGCGCGCCCTGTTCCATTCGGAAAGGCGCCCGCTCCTATATGAAACAGAATTTCACACCTCGATGAAGTTCCGATAATCGTTGATCCAGCGACTATTTGTAAACGACAAAAACGTCCAGGTCAACCAAAAAAATTACGCAAATTCCATGCCATCCCATTTTATTTGATCAACGGGGACCAGGAGGGGTCCGAAGCCTGGATATCCGGGTCCATGGGGACGATCCTTTCATTCTGTCCGGTCAGGTCGATGGTGTAAAGATGGGACCCTTTTCCCTGGATTTCGCGGGTGAAGGCGATGACCCGTCCATTGGGCGCCCAGGCCGGCGACTCGTCCATCCAGGAGCTGGTCAGATTGCGTTCCTGGTTGCCCTGCGGGTTGATGACCGCGATGCCGAACCCGCCGCCGCCACCCTTGACGAAGGCGATGAGGTCTCCCCGGGGGGACCAGGCGGGAGCGGCGTTGTAGTTGCCGCTGAAGGTGATGCGGGTCTGGCTGGAACCGTCGGCGTTCATGGTGTAAATCTGCGGAGAACCCCCACGGTCCGAATTGAAAACGATGCGTCGTCCGTCCGGAGACCAGGAGGGGGAGGTGTCGATGCCGGCATTCTGGGTCAGGCGGGAGAGTTGTCCGGTGGAGAGATTCTTGACGTAGATCTCCGGGTTGCCGTCCTTGTTGAGGGTCATGGTCATGCGGGTGCCGTCCGGGGACCAGGAGGGGGCGCTGTTGAGTCCGGGAAAGTCCTCCACCAGCATCTTTTTGCCGGTATACAGTTCCCATTTGTAAATGCGCGGCTCACCGGAGACGTAGGAGATGAAGAAGAGGTTTTCCCCGTTGGGGGAGAAACGCGGGGTCAGCACCAGGGAGCGGCCCTCGGTCATGTCGGTCCGGTTGAGTCCGTCCTGGTCCATGATGGAAAGCCACTTCTTTTCTCCCTTCTGGGCCACGAAGACGATGCGCGAGGAGAAGTAACCCGCCTCCCCGGTGAGGCGGGAATAGATTTCGTCCGCGATGCGATGGGCCACCATGTGCCAATCCTTTTTCGGCGCGGAAAAACGCTGGCCCTTGCCCACCGGCGCTCCCTTGAAGACATCGTGGAGGAAGAAATCCGCGGCCACCTCGCCGGCGCTGTCCGTGACCGCTCCGGAGACCACGGCCTCGGCCCCGATGATGCGCCAGTCCTTGAAGTTGGGTCCCTGTTGCCAGAGGTTGACCGGATCCTGCAGAAACCCCTTGCGTTCCAGGATCTGGAAGAGTCCGGAACGCTCCAGGTCGGCGGCCACCACATCCGCGATGCGGTTGCCCATGGCGCCGGCGGGATTGGGCCGGCCATCCGGGGTCTGGTCCAGAAACTGGGGAATGGCGATGGGCAGCGGTTGCAACCCTCCCTTGGAGATGTCGATTTGCAGCCCCGCGTGAGCCGCGCCACTCCCGAGGAGGGCAGCCACCCCGGCGAGCAACAGCATTATGCAGGCCGGCAAGAGTCGGTTTGTGAAGTGCTTCATGAAGGCATCCGTTTTGCGCTTGGGTTTGAACCGAAACCGGGAGTATAGCACATTCTGCGACAATGCCCACCCCTTTTACTTGCGTTACACACCCTGGGGGGACGTTTTTTTTAAAATGGTTCCGTGAGCGCTCGCGCACACCGGAAGTCGCCATAGAAAAAAATGGGGTTTCTGCGATTTCGATAAATTGTTTTTATGGCTATCGATTGGTGTTGCAACCTGCAATGGTTTCGGATAGATTTGACCGGTTCTCTTCCGCAAATAATGCCATGAGTAATCCAATGACCTCCAATAAGCTGCTGCTGCGTCTGTTCCCCTTTCTGCACTGGTTTCCCGTCAATGCCGCCTACATGCGCGACGACCTGATCGCCGGCGTCACGGGAGCGCTGGTGCTGGTCCCGAAGGCGATGGCCTATGCCCAACTCTCCGGCATGCCCCTGTATTTCGGCCTCTACACCGCTTTCGTGCCCGCGGTCCTGGGAGCGCTCTGGGGTTCCAGCCGTCAGCTCGCCACCGGGCCGGTGGCGGTGGTCTCCCTGATGACCGCCGCGGCGATCACCCCCCTGGCGGTGCCTCTCTCCGAGGAGTTCATCGCCCTGGTCCTGCTGCTGACCTTGCTGGTCGGGATCATTCAGTTCGTCCTGGGCATGGTCAAACTGGGCTCCATCGTCAATTTCGTCTCCCACCCGGTGATCCTGGGTTTCATGAACGCCGCCGCCATCATCATCGGCCTCTCCCAACTGGACACCCTGCTGGGGATTCCCAAGGGACGGAGCGACTCCTTCCTCAAGGACATCTGGGAGATGCTCGGCTATCTGCCCCAGACCCACCTCCCCACCCTGTTCATGTCCCTGCTGGCCATGGCGCTGATGCTGGCCCTCAAGAAGGTTCCCCCGCTGGCCAAGCCCAGCGTGCTGGTGGTGGTGATCATCACCACCCTGCTCAGTCAGTTGATCGACTTCGAACACAAGGAGAAGGGCGGGCCCGACCAGATCGCCACCCTGGAGGCGCGGGAATTGACCCTGGGGTACGCGGAAACCGATCAGCGGATCACCGCGCTGGTGGAGGAGATGACCGCCCTGTCCACCCGGCTCCGCGTCCTGGCCAGGCAGGGCGATGCCCGCGCCGTCGCGGATCTGGACCACAGGATCGATCTGCTCCGTCTGGACATGCAGGAGCTGAAAACGCGGAACGGCGCGCGGATGACCCGGCTCTACAAAATGGCCTTCGACCGGATCAGTGTCTCCGGGGAGGGGGCTTCCGCCTATCATCTCAAGGGCACGGCGCCGGCCGGCGTCGAGACCGACGGTCGCCACTGGCATATCAAAAAGATCGACAAAGGCGCGGTTCACATGGTCAGCGGCGGGGATCTGGTGGGGAACATTCCCGTGGGTCTGCCCGCCTTCCGCATGCCGCCTCTCGGATGGGACGCGATCCGCTCCCTGTTTTCCGCCGCGCTGATCATCGCCCTGGTGGCCTTCATGGAGTCCATCTCCATGGCCAAGGCCATGGCCGCCAAGTCGAAACAGATGATCGACCCGAACCAGGAGTTGATCGGTCAGGGCGTCGCCAATATCGGCGGGGCCTTTTTCCAGGCCTATCCCGCCTGCGGTTCCTTCACCGGTTCGGCGATCAACCTCCAGGCGGGTGCCAAGACCGGGTTCGCCATGGTTTTCAACGGGGTTTTCGTCGCCATCACCCTGTTGTTCCTCACCCCCTATCTCTATTTTCTGCCCAAGGCCGTCCTGGCGGTGATCATCGTTCTGGCCGCCGCCAGCCTGTTGACCCCCAGCGCCATCAAGCACACCTGGCATGCCAGCCGCATCGACGGGCTGGTCACCCTGGTCACCTTCATCGTCACCCTGCTGGCCGCGCCCCACCTCGATCATGGCATCATGGTGGGCGCCCTGCTCTCCCTGGTGCTGTTTCTCTACCGCACCATGCGGCCCCGTGTGGCCATTCTGGGGCGGCACGAGGACGGCTCCCTGCGGGATCTGGCGGTCTACCCCCATCTGCCCCACGACCGGCGCATCATCGCCATCCGTTTCGATGGACAGTTGTTTTTCGCCAACGTGGCCTATTTCGAAGACACCCTGCTGGCCGCCATCGCGGCCAAACCCAAGGCGAAATATCTGTTCGTGGTGGGGGACGGCATCAACCAGCTGGACTCCTCCGGGGAGGACGCCATCCGGCGCGTGCACGAAGAACTCCAGGGACATGGCATGGTGCTGGTCTTTTCCGGGCTGAAGCGGCAGGTGCTGGAAGTGATGCGCGCCACCGGTCTGTACGATCTGCTGGGCGGGGAGAGGAACATCTGTTCCACCGACGAGATCGCGTTGGCCCACATCTATCGGCAGATCTGGAGCGAAAACGGCGATCCGCCCTGTCCGGCGTCGCTGCGCGACACCTATTGCCGCCGGGAGGAGTGCCCGGTCTCGGGCCAGTGCCTGATCGGCACCGGCACCGCCCTCAACGGGTCGATCCGAGGCAAGACCGGGGAGCAGTGACGCCTGCGGCGGTTCATCCGGGGTGGAGTCCCCCCTCCCCGGTGCGCAGGCGCAGCCGTTTGAGCTTGCGCCACAGGGATACCCGGTCGATGCCCAGGATCTCCGCCGCCATCGTCTGATTGCCCCCGGTCTCGTCCAGAACCCAGCGGATGTAATCGGTCTCCAGCTCCTCCAGGGTGGGTGCCCGGTCCCCCCGGTTGCGGAAGGTTCTGATCACCTGAATCCGCAGGGCGTCCGGGAGATGCTGGGGGGTGACGCTCTCCTCGTTGCATAACGCAACAGCCCGCTCCATGACGTTTTCCAGTTCCCGGATGTTGCCGGGAAAGTCATACGCCCGGAGCAGGGCCATGGCCTCCGGAGCGATGGAGCGCACCTTGCGGTCCATGCGCTCCGCGCCCCTTTTGAGAAAAAATTCCGCCAGCAGGGCGATGTCCCCCCGCCGCTCCTTGAGAGGGGGAATGGCCAGGGTGATCACGTTGAGCCGGAAATAGAGATCCTGACGGAATTTCCCCAGGGTGACCGCCTCCCCAAGGTTGCGGTTGGTGGCGGCGACGAAGCGCACGTCCACCGGAATGGATTGGGTTCCTCCCACCCGCACGATCTCCCGCTCCTGCACCGCCCGCAGCAGTTTGACCTGCATGGCGAGGCTCATTTCCGTGATTTCGTCTAAAAACAGCGTCCCTCCCTGGGCGGTCTCCATGAAACCGGCCTTGGCCGCCACCGCCCCGGTGAAGGCCCCCTTCTCGTGTCCGAACAGTTCGGAGGAGAGCAGTTCCTCGGTGAAGACGCCACAGTTGACCGCGACGAAGGGTCCGTCGGGGCGTCCACTGTGCCGGTGCAGGGCGCGGGCGATCAGTTCCTTGCCCACGCCGCTCTCTCCGGTGATCAGGGTGTTGCAGCCGGTGGGGCCGATCTGGCGCACGGTCTCCAGAAGTTTCAGCATGGCCGGGTCCCGGGTGATGATGGGACCCTTGCCCTTCATGCGTTGCAGTTGTTCCTTGAGGGCCAGGTTCTCCCGTCGCAGGCGGACCTTCTGCATGGCTTCGCTCACCACCTTGCGCACCTCGTCCAGACGGAACGGCTTGGCGATGTAGAAAAACGCTCCCTCCCGCATGGATTCCACCGCCGACTCCAGGGTGGCGAAGCCGGTGATCAGGATCACCTCGCACTCCGGGGAGTGCCGCTTGCACGCTTGCAGCACCTGCATGCCGTCCGCGCCCTCCATGCGCAGATCCGTCAGCACCACGTCGAAGGCGTGGCGTTGCACCAGCGCCACGGCGTCGGGACCATTGTCCAGCGCCGTGGTCTGGTATCCCTCCTTGCGCATGACGTGGGCGAGATTGCGCACCGCGATGAGTTCGTCATCCACGATCAACAGCGTACCGGACTCCGACATGTCAGAACTCCCTGTTCCTCGAAGAGTGGTCCAACCTCAGGCCTGCACCGGCAGGCGGATGGTAAAACGGGTTCCCTGACCCACCTGGCTTTCCGCCATGATCTCCCCTTCGTGCTCCTCGATCACCTCGAACACCACCGCCAGCCCCAGACCCGCCCCCTTGCCCACGGGCTTGGTGGTGAAGAAGGGATCGAAAATCCGTGCCAGATGCTCGTCGGGGATGCCCGCGCCCGTGTCCTGGATCACGATTTCCGTCCAGGGCGGGCGGCACCGCCCGCCGGCGAACGGCGGGGTGGTGGTGGCGTTGGGGGGCTGGGCGGAGATGCGGATCTCTCCCGTGTCGGGAATGGCGTCCAGGCTGTTTTTCAGCAGGTTGATGAAAGCCTGCTGCAACCGTTGCCGGTCTCCGAACAGCGCGATCTCGCGGGGAATCTCCACCCGCACCCGGATGCGGGCGGGGATGTTCCCCTTGCTGAAACGGATGACCTCGGCAATCAGCGGTTCCAGAAAAAGGGAGCTCTTGTGGAACGACCGGTCCCTGGCGAAATCCAGCAGGGAACGCACGATGTCCCGGGCGCGGCGCGTCTGCTCGTCGATCTGGGTCAGCAGTTCCCGTCGGAAGGCCAGATCGGTGCTTTCCACCTCCTCGGTCAGGATCTGACACGAGGTGGAGATGTTGGACAACGGATTGTTCAGTTCATGGGCCACCCCGGAGAGCAGGGTTCCCAGTGCGGCCAGCTTTTCCGAGCGCAGCAGGTGTTTCTGCCGCCGGTGCAGCTCCTGCAACATCAGGTTGAAGGCCCTGGTCAACGAGAGGATCTCCCGGTCGTTGGAGTGGGGGTGAATCGATTCGAACTGCCCCTGGACCACCCCGGCCATGCTCTCCTCGATGCGCCGCAGCGGGGTCACGATCCAGCGGGAGACGGAGCGTCCCAGCAGCAGGATCACCGCCACCACCACGATCATGGCCGTCAGCAGCAGGGTCTGATGCCGGTCCAGCGCCTGGCGGACCTGTATCAGCCGGGTGGTGGCGCTCTCCTCCGCGGTGGTGACGATGGCCTTGCCCAGGGTGCGCAGGGTCTTTTCCGCCGCCTGATCCACCGGGTGATTGACCAGCTCGGCGTAGGCGTCGATTTTCTCCCGCATCCGTCGCAGCTCCTCCTGGTTCGCCTCCCGCAGGTTCCTCTGGACCAGATCGATGTAGGAGAGCAGCTGATCCATGTCCTCCTGTTGGTGATAAAGGAAGAAATTCTTCTCGAACCGGCGCATCTCCAGGACGTTGTTCAACAGCACATAGACCTGTTCCCCCGAAATCAGGTGCATGGAGACGACCCGCAGCTCCACCAGGGTGAACAGGCTCAAACAGAGGGCCATGGCGCTGATCAGGTAATATCCCAGGATCACTTTGTGTTGCAGGGAGGTCTGTCGCATGGGGCAACTCCAGTGGGGCTTCGAGAGTGACTTTGTTGCATTTTGCAAGGATTGATCGGAAATGGCAATGTCAGAATCTTTTAATATTTTATCAACGAGTTAGAAAAAACCCTCGCGGATCTTCCGTTGCATGCTGTTGCAAAATGCAATGACTGGTTCCGGAAACAAACACGGATTCATTCATTAACAGCATGATAACTTTGACCTATTCCCCATGGTACGCTCCATGCAGTCGGGTTGTGTTGGCGCAGGGCCGCATCCCCGGAAAGGGAACGTCTCTGTATCCTCCACCCCATCGTGTCGAGAGGTTCTGATGGCAAAGGTCGTCTATCGTGTCATGCGCGGCGTGGCGGGGGTCATGCGCACCTCCTCCGGAGCGTTTGCGATCGCCCACCCATGGCGGGTATGGCACTGGTTCCACTGAGTGTCGTCCCCGGTCGATCCCCATGTCCGAACCCACACTCCGGAGCAACTCCTGATGGCGGCCACCTTCGCCGGGGCGGGGGAGCCCCCGCCGGCCGGGAAGACGGCGCAAAAGCGTCGCACCGTCCTGCTGGTGCTGCGCGCCCTGGAACCGGCGCCGGAGGTGCTTGCCGCGGCCCTGTCCATGATGGACCGGCTGGAGGCCGGGGTGGAGATCCTGTTGCGCGCGGCGGTGCGGCCTCCCTCCGTCACCCTGGGCGTTTTTCTGGAAGAGGTGGCCAGCCATGGAAAAGAGAGTCACCTGACCTGTCTGCCGGAACTCTCCTGGGAGGCGGTGGTGGGCCACGCGGAGTCCGTGACGGAAATTGTCTGCATCATGGTGGAATCGTTGGAAACGTGGGGGTTGAAGAGTGACCCGGAGAGCCGGCGCCCCCCGGTCTGGAGCAATCGTCTGCCCTGTCCCCTGGTGGTGGCCGCCCTGGGAAGCGGGGGCTGAGTTCAATCAACATTGGTGTCTGTGTTTGCCGAGGATGGATCCCATGCGTAAATTGTTGCCGTTCTTGAATTGGTTTCCCATGGGCCGGGATGCCTTGCAGGCCGACCTCCTGGCCGGCGTCACGGTGGCCCTGGTGCTCATTCCCCAGTCCATGGCCTACGCCAATCTGGCGGGTCTGCCGGCCTACTATGGCCTGTACGCCGCGTTTCTGCCAGGGGCGGTGGCGGCGCTGTTCGGTTCCTCCAGACAGTTGGCGACGGGTCCGGTGGCGGTGGTGTCGCTGTTGACCGGAGCGGCCCTGCTCCCCTTCGCCCAGAGCGGCAGCGAGCAGTTCGTCGCCCTGGCCATCCTGATGTCCTTTCTGATCGGGGTGGTGCAGTTGACCCTTGGGTTGCTGCGCATGGGGGTGGTGGTCAACTTTCTCTCCCATCCGGTGATCCTGGGATTCACCAACGCGGCGGCCCTGATCATCGGTCTCTCCCAGCTTTCCAAGATCTTCGGGGTCGGGATGGGACGCAGCGACCATTTTCTGCAGGACATCTGGGGGGTGCTGCGGCAGCTGCACACCACCCATTGGCCCTCCCTGGTTTTCGGAGCGGTGGCGTTCATCGCGATGTGGACCCTGAAAAAAAGGTGGCCCCGGCTGCCCAACGTCCTGATCGCCGTGGCCATCACCACGCTGGCCAGCTGGGCCCTGGACTTCCAGGACATGGGTGGCAGGGTGGTGGGGGAGATTCCCAGGGGATTGCCCCTCCTGGCGCTGCCCGATTTCGACTGGCAGATCATGGGCAACCTGGTGAGCAGCGCGGTGATCATTTCGCTGGTGGGGTTCATGGAGGCGATTTCCATCGCCAAGGCCATGGCGGCCCGCACCAGGGAGAGCATCGATCCCAATCAGGAGCTGATCGGCCAGGGGCTGGGCAATCTGGTGGGTGCGCTCACCCAGGCCTACCCCACCTCCGGTTCGTTTTCCCGTTCCGCGGTCAATCTGGACGCCGGGGCCAGGAGTGGTTTCTCCTCGGTGGTCACCTCCCTGATGGTGCTGGCCACCCTGCTGTTTCTCACCCCGCTGCTCTATCACCTCCCGGAGGCGGTGCTGGCGGCGGTGATCATGATGGCCGTGGTGGGTCTGCTCAACGTGAAGGCGATCGTGCACGCCTGGCAGGCCAACCGTCATGACGGCATCGCCGCCATCGCCACCTTCTGCGCCTCGCTGGTCTTCGCGCCCCATCTGGACAAGGGGATCTTTTTTGGCGCCGGACTGGCGATCCTGTTGTTTCTGTACCGCACCATGAATCCCCGCGTGGCCCTGCTGGGCCTGTTCCCGGATGGCACGCTGCGGGATGTGGCCTTCCATCCGGAGTTGCCCACGGACCCGCAGATCATCGTGATGCGTTTCGATGGTCAGCTCTATTTCGCCAATGTCTCCTATTTCGAAGAGATGGTGTTGAACGCCGTCTCTTCCAAACCCAACGCCAAATTCCTGCTGCTGGTGGGGGATGGGATCAACCAGATGGACGCCTCTGGGGAGGAGGTGGTGCGCCATCTGGTGGAACGGGTGCACAAGAACGGCATGGTGATGGTCTTTTCCGGTTTGAAGCGGCAGATCCTGTTGGTGATGCAGGCCACCGGGCTGTTGGATTTCGTGGGCAGCCGCAACATCTTCTCCACGGAGCAGGCGGCCCTGAACGACATTTACGAGCGCCTGAACCGGGACAGCGACCGCCCCCTGTTGAATGCGGTTGGAAATCGTTGACATTGCTTTGGGATGGGAGTGAAATCATGGCCGTCGATGCACTCCGGCCCACACACTGCCACGAGACCAACAACACGATGCGCGCATGGAAGCCCTGTCCCACATGAAACCCTTGCTGGTCTTGCTGACGCTGCCCGCATGCGGCGCCCTGCTGCTCGCCCTGCTGCCCTCCCGGATGCAGCGGGCCATGCGTCTGGTGGCCTGCTCGACGGCGGTTGCGACCCTGCTTTGGTCCGGGTGGGTGGCGACCCTGTTCTCCGGAGCCGAAAGCGGGGTGCAGCTCCTGGAAAAAACCGTCTGGCGTCCCCAGTTGGGCAGTTATTTCGCCCTGGGAGTCGATGGGATCTCGTTGCCCATGGTCCTGTTGTCCACCCTGCTGGCCCTGGTGGCCGTCCTGGCGTCCGGGGGGATCAAGGAGCGTCGCAAAGGGTATTTCATTCCTCTGCTGCTGCTGGAATCGGCCATGCTGGGGGTCTTCATGGCCCAGGACTGGTCGATCTTCTACATCTTCTGGGAGCTCACCCTGTTGCCCCTTTTTTTTCTCATCAACAATTATGGCGGCCAGCAACGCAATCAGGCGGCCCTCAATTTTCTGTTGTACACCATGGGCGGCTCGGTCTTCATGTTGATCGCCCTGCTGGTGGCCTATGACGCCCTGCAGACCCATACCTTCCTGATGACCGCCATGGCCGATGGGTTGCGCAACCTCCCCAGGGAGGTGCAGATCCCGATCTTTATCGGGTTTCTCATCGGCTTCGGGGTCAAGATGCCCATCTTTCCCCTGCATGGCTGGCTTCCCCTGGCGCATGTGGAAGCCCCGACCCCCGTGAGCATCCTGCTGTCGGGAGCGCTTTTGAAAATGGGCTCCTACGGGTTGATCCGGGTCGCCATGCTCCTCCCGGACGCCATGGTGGCCCTGCAGGGCTTCCTGGCCACCCTGGCCATGATCAACCTGCTCTACGGTGGGGTGCTGGCGTGGCGGCAGAGCGACCTCAAGGTGATGGTGGCCTACTCTTCCATCAGCCATATGGGGGTGGTATTGCTGGGCATTGCCTCCCTCAATGAGGCGGGTCTGCTGGGAGCCGTCACGCAGATGGTGGCCCATGGTTTGTCGGCGGCCACCCTGTTTTTGCTGGTGGGTCTTCTCTATCAGCGCACCCATACCCGCGACATCCGCCATTATGGTTCCCTCACCATCCATGCCCCCCATTTCGCCTTTTTTGTCGCCGTGGCCTTTCTGGCCTCGGTGGGGGTGCCGGGGAGTTCCGGCTTCATCGCCGAGCTGCACGTCATGATCGGCGGTCTGCAGCGCTGGGGCTGGTGGAGCGCCCTGCTGAGCGTGGGCATGCTGGTGAGCGCGGCCTACGGGGTGCGCACCATCGGGGTCTTGTGCACCGGACCCGGAAAAGCGGAAATGGCCACCCTGGAACCCATGCACCCCATGGAATGGACCGCGGCCGGCCTCCTGACCCTGGCGATCCTGCTGTTCGGCGTTTTTCCCCTTCCCCTGCTGGAAAAGATGACCGCCAACCTGGACCGTTTCGCCGGGTTGTTCCTTGGCCGCTTGTGACTTTGGGGAGGCGACGAGAGATGTCACATCCGGAATCGACCCCCCCATTGACCCCCAGGGAACGGATCGCGGCGTAGAGATTGGATCCATCGATAAAAATAACTGTTCGTTCATTCGGATGAAAGGTGATCGGCATGGGTATCCCGCATGATCCAAAGAGGAATATGAAGG
>JADGCR010000399.1 GCA_015228895.1 Magnetococcales bacterium | reverse complement strand
CATCCGGGCACCCGCCTCCGGTTCGCTCCCCGCGGCCGTGACCAGCACCACACGCCGACTCTCCGGGGGAGGCGCGCTGGTCGCCGGTTCCCGCCGTTCCACTCCGACCCGCTCCTCCCCCTGACGCCGCTGACTCTCGACAAACCCCTCCGGCGGCAGGCTCTCCAGGTCCAGCGGGGCATGGAGTTCCGGCACCACGGCGCGCAACAGGGCCACCATGGACAACACCCGTTCCCGGTCAAAGGGAACCGGAAGCTCGCGGACAAGCTCCCCCAGGTCGGGCGCGAGCAGCTCCTGATACAGGGCGCGCCGCGTCGCGGGGGGGAGGGCCGTCATCTGCGCGGACATCTCCTCCAGACCCCGCGCCACCTCCTGGGGGTTGTTGAAGCGCAACCCACCCAGGCACAACGCCAGGGAGATGCGATGATCCCGGTAACCGGAATTGGCCAGCAACATGGCCAGAATGTAGGCCGCGCGCTGTCGCCGCCCCTCCAGGGCGACCGTCAGTGCCTGGAGCATCTCCCTGGGATCGTGATGTTTGCCTTGCACAAATTGCAGGAACGGCTCCAGTTCACCGGCGTCATCCAGGTGGAGAAGGGTATTGACGAAAACCTGTTTTCTCTCTGCGTGACGTCGCCGCGCCTCACTGGACCACAGGCGTTGGTCGTCCCGGATGAAACAGAGGCGATCCTGTTCGATCAGACGGTCCGTGTACTGTTTGGCCAGGTTGTCCAGGGTGGTGAACCAGTTGCCTTCGTTATCCAGCGCGATGCCGATCTCCTGATAGATCTCCAGGTTGGACAGATCGGGCCGGGGCAGCTCTCCCTGCTGCAAGGCGTCACGCATCCGGAAAAACAGCTCCTCCAGATGGGCGGCCAGCGCGGGGGTGTCGAACAGCACGCAATGGTCACGCTGCGCGAGCAGACGCTGACGATAACCGGCGAGCACCTCCCGGTTCCGTCCCAACTCCACGGCGCGGGCCACATACGCGTCGGCGGTGGTGCAGATCAACTCCGGCAGTCCCGCCGAGCGCACCAGGCTACCGCAAACCCGCGACGGGAAAGCGACCCCCGCCATGGTCAGGATGGGCACGCCCATCCACAACGCGTCCGACGCCGTGGTGTGGGCGCCATACGGGGAGGAGTCCAACATCAGGTCCACCAGGGGATAGCGGGCCATATGTTCGTGATTGAGCTGGCGCGGGGCGAAGATCACCCGCTCCGGGGCGATTCCGTGCTGGGCGGCGATGGCCAGCAGATGATCCCTGGCGGCATCCACCTCGAAAAGCAGCCACAGCACGCTCCCCGGCGCCTGTTGCAGAATCCGGATCCAGAGATGCCAGGTAAAGGCCGTGATCTTCTTGACCCCGTTGAAACAACAATAGACCATGGCCTCCTCCGGCAAACCCACCTCCTGCCGGGTGGGACGGTGGGGGGCCACAAACCGCTTGCGGTCATTGGGCTGATAACAGGGAAGCCGCAGCACCGCCTCCGAATAGAAAATCTCGTGGCCTGGCGGAATAATGAAATCGTCGGCGATGATGTAATTGTGATACGGACTGCCCATGGTGCCGGGATAGCCCAGCCAGTTGACAATCACCGGCGCGGGACGCATGGCCAGCATCCTGGTGCGGGCACTGTTGGTGTACCCGTTGATGTCAATCAGGATTTCGATCCCGTCTGCCACCATTTGCCTGGCGGCGTCCTCATCCGACAGACCGGAGATGTCCCGCCAGTGTTCCGCCGCGTCGCGAATCCGCCGGTTGATGTGGTCATCGAACTGCGGACCGGTGGAATACAGGAAGATTTCCACCCGTTCCCGGTTGTGCAACTCGAACAGTTCCACCATCAGAAAGCCAATGGCGTGCACACGCAGATCCGACGAGAGATAACCGATCCTGGGACGACGGGCGGGGTGGTCGCGCAAGGCCCCATGGGTCTCCAGGAAAGTCGGTTGGGGTTGACCCACCTCGGATTGGTGATACATGCAGGCGTTGCTCAACTGCAACAGAGGGTCGTCGGTATAGACCGCCAGAGACAAAGGGGCGAACCCCTTCATCAGGTGGGCTTTGGTCAGCTTGCCAAACGGGACCATGACCGGCCATTTGCATTGCAGTTGCCGCCAGTTGATCCAATGTTCCCGGACATCGTGTTGATGGGGATCGATCTCCAGGCTCTGCCGCAGCGCCTCCTCGGCCTCCGCCATGCCCAGGACGCGGGCGATCTGCTTGAGCGCCGAAGTCTTGAAGTCGATGTTCTCCGCGTTCAGTTCGGGCAAACGATTGACGAGTTGTTGCCAGCACTCCGCCGCCGCCAGCGGGGAGACCAGGCGCTCCAGCACATTCCCCAGATTGATGTAGGGGGGGAGAAAATCGGGATTGACGCGGATCGCCTCCTCGAAGAAGTGTCTGGAACCGGACAAATCCCCCATGTTGAGCAGGACCACGGCATAATTGTAACAGATGAAGTGCCTCTGCGGATGGTCCGGATTGTCGTCCAGCCACGTCCGATACAAAGCGACGGCCTGCTCCATCCGCCCGGATGACATCAACAGATCGGCATCACCGATCACATCCAC
>JADGCR010000398.1 GCA_015228895.1 Magnetococcales bacterium | reverse complement strand
CGGAACTGATCACCGATTCATGGGAGGCGTATCATGCCCTGGCCCTGGATCTGGCCCGGAATCCGGACCGCTTGCAGGAGATACGCGCCCGGTTGCGGGCGAACCGCATGACCTGTCCACTGTTCGATACCGAAGGCTTCACGCGGGATCTGGAACGGTTGTACGAACGCATGTGGCAGGATCATGCCAGCGGAAGACGGGAGATGATCGTGCCGGACGCGCAGGGAGAACGGCGCTCATGACAGGACAGCGGATGGAGTCTCTTGCCAGTTTGCGAACCGCTTTGGAGACCTCTCCGGATCAAGGACACCACTGGTTGCGCTATATGGAGGGCCTGATGCGGAGTGGTCAGGCGGAGGCCGCTTTGGAAGTTTTGGCTCAGGGGCGGGCGTTGGGGTTGCAGGGTAGGGATGTGGAGCGGTTGGCGACCCGTTTGCGGCAAAACGCGCACGCGCACAGTCGGTTGATTGCCCTGTTCAATCAAGGCGTTTATGGGCAGGCGGAGTCCCTGGCCCGCGGCATGACCCTGGAGAGTCCGGGCGCGGTCGTTGGCTGGAAGGTTCTGGGTCTGGTGTTGATGCAGCGCCAACGGTTCGCGGAAGCCATGGCCCCGCTGCAAACGGCTTTGGCCCTGGTGGAAAACGATGCGGAACTCCATGTCAATCTGGGTCTCGCGTTGCATCGTCAGGGCAGGCTCGATGAGGCGGAATCCTGTTATCGGCGCGCCCTGGAGATCAGGCCGGAGTTTCTGGAGGCGTGGAGCAACCTGGGTGCCGCGCTGCAATCGCAGGAGCGTCCGGAGGAGGCGGAACGCTGTTTCCGTCGCGTCCTGGAGATCGATGGGGAACTCCCGGCGGCCCACAACAATCTGGGTGTGCATCTGGATGAGCGGGAACGGTTGATCGAGGCGGAGACCTGCTATCGTCGGGCCTTGGCCCTCAAGCCGGATTATGCCGCGGCCCACAGCAATCTTGGAAAAACGCTCAAGAAGCAGGGGCGCTATGCGGACGCCGAAATCAGCCATCGCCGTGCGTTGGCACTTGATCCGGAGTTGAGCGATTCCTTGGAAGAAGCCTATTCTTGTGCGATGTTGAATGGCAACTGGCGTCACTTGAGCGGGGATATCGGGGCCATTTATCAGGCGGTGGCACGGGGCGTGCCGCTGCAACCCTTTCCCTTGCTGGCTTTGAATGACGACGGGTCGTTCCAACGCCAGGTCAGCGCGACCCATGTCGCCGCCAGTCTGAAAGCGATTCTCGACACCCCTCCTCTGGTCGATCCCGCTTGGCATCCGTCCCGCAGACGGTTGCGCATCGGCTATTTGTCGGCGGATTTTCGCGATCATCCCATCACCCAACTGCTGGCGGCTGTCATTGAGGCCCATGACCGGGAGCGGTTTGTGGTCCATTGCTACGCCTACGGACCGGATGCCCAGGATGCCGGGCGGCAGCGGATCGTCCAGGCGAGTGACGTTTTCCGTGATCTGCGTTTGTTGTCCGACCTGGAGAGCGCCCGGAGGATCTCCGACGACGGGATTGACATCCTGCTGGAGTTGACCGCCTTCACGCGTCATTTTCGTCCCAGGATCGCGGCTTATCGTCCGGCACCGATCCTGGTCAATTTCGGTTTTCCCGGCACCATGGGTCATCCACGTCTGGCAGACTACAAGATCACTGACCCGATTGCTTCTCCGCTCCATGCGGCCGCACACTTCACCGAGACTCTGGCTTGTCTGTCCCATTGCATCCAGCCCAACGATCGCAACCGGCAGGTGGGAGTTACGCCAACACGACTGGCGGCGGGCTTGCCACCGGATGGTTTTGTCTTTTGCAGTTTCAACCAGCCCTTCAAGATCAATCCAGAGCTGTTTTCCATCTGGTGCCGGTTGTTGAATGCGGTGCCCGGCAGTGTGTTGTGGTTGGCCTCCACCAGTCCCGGTGCCGTGGGGCATTTGCGTCAGGAGGCCATGAATCGTGGCGTCGAGCCTGGGCGACTGATCTTCGCCCCCTGGACCCGAACGCTGGCGGACCATCTGGGCAGATTGAAACTGGCGGATTTGGCGTTGGATACCTTTCCGTTCAACTCTCACACCACGGCCAGCGATGCTCTTTGGAGTGGCGTGCCTTTGCTCACCAAGTTGGGGAACACCTTTGTCAGTCGCATCGCCGCCAGCCTGCTGCATGCGGTGGGGTTGCCGGAACTGGTTACGCAAACAGGAGAGGCGTATCATGAGCTGGCCGTAGAATTGGCCCGTGATCCGGAGAGTTTGCGCATGTTGCGCAACCGGCTCTGGGAGAACCGCCTGACCCATCCGCTGTTCGACACCGGGATCTTCACCAGGGATCTGGAACGGATTTTTGAGCGCATGTGGAGGGATCATGGCCTGGGGAAAAAAGCAATGATCGTGTTGGAGGGGACAGCATGACGCAACATCGAATGCAACAGGCAGCCGCCTGTTTCCAGAGCGATCGGATGGCAGAGGCGGAGAGACTCTATCGGAGGGTGCTCAAAGAGCAACCGACCCACCCCGAGGCCAATCACAATCTTGGGGTGGTGTTGCGCCAACGGGGTCGGGCAC